>JBQTJL010000073.1:0-1834 GCA_052387135.1 Methanobacteriota archaeon
GTTTGCGACATGCCCCGACTTTGCGGCGGAAAGGAGGATCCCCGAGTCGTTCCCGGAACCGGTCGAGTTCTCGAGCCGGAAGTTCGAGGTCTCTACGACCGCGATCCCGTGGATCACGAACGTCTCCGGCGCGAACGGAAGGCTCCACGGGATCGCGGTCGTAGAGACCTCGAACTTCCGGCTCGAGAACTCGACCGGTTCCGGGAACGACTCGGGGATCCTCCTTTCCGCCGCAAAGTCGGGGCATGTCGCAAACGACACCGCGACCGGCGGCATCGTGGGGATCCGCCTCGTCGCGTCCGAGGAGCTCGTCGTCCGCGACGCGAAGGTCGCGGGCAACGTCGGGGTCCTCGTCTCGCCGGACGGATCGCGCCGGAACCGGGTCTTTGCGACGCAGGCGGGCGGTGTTCGCGCGGTTCCCGTGGGCGACGCGACGGCCGCCGGCTCCTTGCCACAGAACCTCATCGTCGACGCGGGGCTCGACGCGACCGCCACGTGGGGCGTCCCGCACGCGTTCGCGGGCGCCGTCGTCGCGTCGTTTTCGCCGGCCGAGCCCGTGACCGCGCAGGAGTGGGAGTTCGGCGACGGCACCCGTGAGTACTCGAACGGGACCGCGGCCGTGCTCCGGCCGACGAAGAACTACTCCGCGGTCGGCACGTTCCAGGCGACGCTCCGGGCGACGATCGGCGGCCGGACCTACAACGACACGGTCGAGGTGCGCGTGCTTCCGGCCCGGCCGGGCCCGGTCGCGAACCTCACGGCCGCGAACCTCTCCGGTGCCGTCTCCCTGTCGTGGTCGCGGCCCGCAGCACTCGGCGGGGCCGCGGGCGTCTCGTACCGGGTCTTCCGCGCGGTCGGGACCGGCCCCGAGGCCTTGGTCCGGAACGGCTCGAACGAGACCACGTTCCGCGACGCGAACGTGACGGACGGCGCGACGTACCACTACCGGGTCGTCGCCTACCACGAGGGCGGCGAGGCACCGGCCGTGTCGGTCTCGGCGCGTCCGACCGGCGCGCCCGGGGTCCCCGGAAACGTGACCGTGACGCTCGAAGGGGGCCTGCCGCGGCTCTCGTGGCGCGCGCCCGCCTCCGACGGCGGCGAGCCCGTGCTCGAGTACGTGGTCTTCCGCGGCGTTGGAGGCGGCGGTTTCGACGTCGTGGGGAACACCACGACGACCGCGTTCGCCGACGCCCTCCTGGGGAACCTGCGGCCGGCCGAGTACCGCGTCGCGGCCCGGAACGTCCGCGGGACGGGCCCGATGTCGCCGGCGGTCGCGCTCGTCCTCTCGGGGCTTCCCACGGCCCCCGAGGGTCTCCGCGTCGAATCCGACGTGAACGGGACCCGCATCGCGTGGAGCGCGAGCCCGAACGGGACGCCGCCGGTCCTGGGATCCCGTCTGTACCGCGCGGGGCCTTCGGGCGTGTTCGAACGCCTCGCGGAGCTTTCCGCGACCGCGAACGGGACCGAGGATCTGCGCCGGGAACCCGGCGTCGTCTACCGCTACGCGCTCGCGGCGTACAACGCGGCCGCCGAAGGGCCCCGGGCCGTCTCGTCGCCGGTGCCGCCGCGCCTTGCGGCCGTCACGGCCGGCGCGACCGTCTCCGGCGTGCGCCTCACGTTCGACCTCGGGAACGGGACCGGCAACGGGACCGGCAACGGCTCGTTCGGCGCGTTCCGCATCCTCCGGATCGGGCCCGACGGGAACATCACGGTCCTCCGCGCGCCTTCGAACGCGACCTCGTTCGACGACACCGGGGTCGTGCCCGGGACCCGCTACACCTACCGCGTCATGGCGGAGACGGACGCCGCGGCGGGCGAGCCCACGGACGCCGAC
>JBQTJL010000074.1:0-10223 GCA_052387135.1 Methanobacteriota archaeon
AACGGCTGTCGGCCGGGTCCGCCCCGTCGTGATCGCAGGATCTTTGAGGACCGCACCCGCGCCGGCCTCCTGCATCAGGATTCGAGGCACCTTCCAAGTGACGGTCGCCGGCGCCCCGTACCGGATCTCGTAGTCCACGGCGTAGGGACACCATTCCCAAACGCTGCACCCGCCGGCCCACGGGTGCTCTGAGACGTCGCCCTGGCAGACGACCGCGCCGTACTCGAAGTCGACTTCGGGCACCGCGCCGTCCGACGCGACGAGGTAGACGACTTCCCCGCACCCGCGGCCGTTCGTCCATTCGACGGAATACCAGCCGCCGTAAGCCCCCTCTTCGTTTTCGCCGGTCAGCCCTTCGAGCGATGCGTCGAGGCCGGCAAGCTCGAGGTGGACCAGGAGATACACGGGGGTCTCTTCGAAGTAGGCGGCGAGCGCGTCGAGGGCAGGCGACGCGGGGAGGCCGCCCGTCTCGCCCCCCGGCCCGCGTTCCGACGGACTCGTCGAAGGCGTGGCCGTCTGGCATGCGAATCCCGAGATCGGGTTCAGTCCATAATCGCAGATGTCTTCCCGGATTTTTCTCCACGCCATGTCGTTGTTGTTCTCTCGCGCGTCCCCCTCAGGATCGGTGACGACGCGCTCGCCGGGAGGTTCCCCCGCTGCGAGCGCGGGAGCCGCCGCTGGAAGGACCACCAGTACGGCCAGGATCGGTAGGGCTCCCCGCATCGGCCTCCACGCCCTGCGACACGAGCGTGTTGCCGGCGACTTAATGCTTTCTTGCACCTCGGCCACCGAGGATACGACGGGGCGGGGGCAGATGAGCGACCCCACCTACTTAGTATTGGGTAGGTCAACGGCCAAGGTGGCGGACGTAGACCTCGATCGCGCGCGGGCTCGTACGCCATTCCCGGCCGACCTTGACCGCCGGAAGCGCGCCTTGCGCCGCCCGCAGCGCGAGGTATTTTGCGTCGTACGGGCCGAGCGCCCCGAGTGCACGAAGGGGCGCGAGCTCGTCCTTCTTCGTGCCGACTTGGTCGAGGAGGTCGAGGAGGCTCCGCGCAAGGGCGTCTTCGAGGAACGCCCGGAACGGCGAAAGGTCGCCGCCGTTTCCGATCTGGAGGGCCGCGACGTAGCTGTCTCGGTCGTCGGGAAGTACGTGCGCGGGCGGCCAGTTGTGGCGAAGCAGAAAGTG
Organism: Methanobacteriota archaeon; assembly: GCA_052387135.1. GTDB lineage: Archaea > Thermoplasmatota > SW-10-69-26 > JACQPN01 > JBQTJL01 > JBQTJL01. The sequence goes on from JBQTJL010000074.1 coordinate 1,190, forward strand.
GTTGAGGAGCAGGCGACCGACGCGCCCGTTCCCGTCCGCGAACGGGTGGATCGCCTCGAACCGCCAATGCATCCACGCCGCGAGCGCGAGCGGGTCCTCCCCCTCGACGTCCCGCAGGGCAAGCTCGCGTTCCCATTCGTCCATGCGGAGCGGCACCTCTTCGGGCCGCGGCGGCTCGTGCGCCGAGCCCGAGATCCGGACACGGACCGTGCGGAAGGTGCCGGCATGCCCGTGGACTCCTCGGAAGACCTGCGCGTGAAGGTCGCGCGACAGCCGGGCGGTCACGGGCTCGTCGAGCCTTGCTGCGAGGCTTCGGAACGCGCGGTCGTGCTGGATCGTCTCCAAGACGTCGCGCACCGGCGCGTCCCCGACCGTCCGTTCCTCAAGCAAGATGCGTTCGACCTCGCCCCGGCCGAGCGTGTTGCCTTCGATCGCGTTCGTCCCCCAGGTGTCGAGCGCGGCGGTGCGCTTCCAGACGGGATCGGGGAGCGCGCCGAGCGTGCAGCGCGAAAGGAACACCGAACGCAGATCCTCAAGTATGGCTAGATTCACAATTCTATTCTATCACATACTAAGTATTTATACTGATGTGGTGAAAAGCTCATGGAAGACGGAAAATCATAATGGTGCGCCCTAGGCCGATCGTGTCGCCAGACCGGATCGGGACCTCGCCGCCCTTCGGGAGCAGGCGCCAGTTCAAGGTCGTGCCGTTCGTCGATTCCGCGTGGTCGCGAACGGACCATCCCTCGGGGTCTCGGCGGAGCCGGCAGTTTTCGGCGCTCACGTAGGGGTCGTGCGGGACGACGACGTCGCAGGCTTCGGCGCGGCCCACCGCCCACGGTCCCGGGCCTTCGAGGGGGAGCGGCGTCCCTTCCGAGGGCCCGCTTGCGAGCACGAGCGCCGGGGAACCGGGAAGGTCCGGCGTCGATTCGAGCCCCGCGCGGTCGGCCGTCTCTTCGCCGGTCCCGGCCCAGCTCCGGGTCGCGGACGGAGGCGGGCGCAGGCGCGAGAGCCGCCGGAGCTCGTCGACGACGACGAAGAGGCGCCCCGGGTTCACGAGGTATTCGCGGACCGCGACGCCGTCGCGCGAGGCGGCGCGGGAGCGCACGAGCCCGGCCTCCTCGAGGACCGCGAGGTGCTTCTCGACCGCGGCCCGCGAGATCGCGCGGTCGTCGCGGCGCTCGGCGTCCTTCCGGAACGGGGGGAGCTCGATCTCGCCCGCCGTGTGCGGCGTCTGGAGTTTGTGGAGGAGCAGGATCCGCGTCGGGACGGAAAGGACGCGAAGGTGCTCGCCGAGCCGTTCGTAGTCGATGTTCCCGCGGTGCGGACGGTCCGTCAGGCGATCCCCGGGAGGGACTGCGGTCCGGCGCCATTATCCTTGGGAGTCGCCCCGGCGGAGGATCGCGGCCTCGGCGTCCGCCGCGGGCCGGAGGTCGGCGTCGAGCACGCCGGACTCCCGGAGCCGTTCGACGTGCCAACGGACCGTGCTCTTCGGGATCCCCGCGGCCGTGGCGACGGCGCCGAGCGAGCGCCGGCCCGGCAGGTCTCGGAGGACCGCGAGGACGCGCCGCGTCTTCGTCGACGCAAGCGCCGCGTGGATCCGCTTCTCGCGTTCGTCGAAGGCGCCGCCGTTCTTGTAGTACCGCATCCGGCGGCCGACCCGGAGCTCGGCGATCGCGCCGTATTCTCCGAGGATGAGAAGGTGGTGGAGCGCCGTGCGTCGGTCGAGCCCGAGCTCGGAGGCGATCCGGCCCGCGGTCGTCCCGGGCGTCGCGAGCACGCGCTCGTAGACCGCGCGGCGCGTGTCGTTTGCGAGGAGGTCCTTCGCAAGGAGGCGGCGGTAGAGGACCCACGCCGGAAGGAGCGACGCGCCGGCCCCGGCGATCGCCCAGAACAACGGGCTCGCCCGCTCGCGGCCGGGGTCGTCCACCACGGGAAGCCCGAGGAGGAACGCCGCTCGTCGGATGTCGCCGCCTCCGTGCGCGCGACCGAAGGAAGCGAGCGCGGGTGCCGTCTGCGGGGCGCCCCACGTCGCGACGACGGAGACGCCGGAGCGTTCGGTGGTCGCGTGGAACGCGAAGAGGCCTCGGGCCGACGCGCCGCCGACGTGCGGTCCCCCGCGCCCGCCGGAGGATCCGTCGGGGCAGCTCGACGGCAGGCCGGCAAGCGGGACCGGGACGAAGCCGGGCGGGCCCGTCGGGTTCGACGCGGAGCAGCCGGATTCGGGGATCTCCGGGGAAAGGCCCGGAGCCGCCGGGGGATCGGGGACGCGCGAGACGCCGTCCTCGACGAGGCCCGGCGCCAGCCCCGCGGGCGTCTCGCGAAGGTCGCGGGGGAGCGGCCGTGCGGCATCGCGCACCTCCTCGCGCGTGCGGAGCACCGCATCGTCCAGGCTCCGCGAGAGCCCGGTCCGGTATTGGTCGACGATGTCGACCGGGCGATCGACGGTCTCTTCGGCCCATAGCTCGGGGTCGAGGATGGCGCGCCCGCCCGCGCTCGCGGACGGGGGAACGGCGAGGAGCGCCAGCCAGACGACGAGGGACCACCCGGACCGCGACACGGGATCGCCGAATAGCCCCCGTGCGAGGATTAATCCTTGTTCCTCCGCTCGCCGACGCGTGCAATGAAACAGGAACAGAACGGAAATACGATCTGCCTGTGATGAGTGATGGGTGATGCCGAGGTGGGCGGCCGGGCCGCTCGACCGGCGCATCACCCGTTTCGCGCAGGTCGTCGCGGGAATCCGGCCCGTTACGGGATGTGGACGGCGTCCGGAGCGGGCGCGGCCGGCGCGCCCTTCCCGGCTTCGTTGAGCGGCGTCCGCTCGACCTCCATCTCGGCGTCGACCGGGTACACTTCGGAAAGGTAGCACGGCTCCTCGAACCGGGAGGCGAGCTCCTCGAGGACCCACGGCGCAACGAGGACGCGATCCGCGCCCACGTGGAGGAGGCGTTCCGGGACGTCGAACTCTTCGGCGAGGCGCCGGCCGACGGCCGACGGCTCACGGCTCACGATGACTCCGTGGATGAGCGTCCCGTCGTCCGTCTTCACGTGGTAGGGCTTCGCGACCGTCTTCGAACGGCGCCGCAGCCGGTTGCGGAGCTGGACCGCGTCCTTGAACGGACTCGAGCAGAAATGCACCTTCGTCTTCTTTCCTTCGAACCGCTTCGCGAGGCGCCACGCGACGTCCCGGCTCCCGGCGACCACGTTGGAGACGTCGTCGCGGTACTCGTACCCGTGCCCGCGCAGGGCGCGCGCATTCGTCGGCGAGAACTCGAGCTCGTTCACGTTCACGTTATGGACGCCGACGCCGCACGCGTAATCAATCAGCGCCGCAAGGTCCCGTTCGCGGTCGGGGAGGCATGGCACCTCGATGCTCACGGTCATGTCGGTCTGAAGCGCGGCCCGGATCAGCGGGTCGTGGTAGTCCTCGGCCATCCGGGACCAGAAATCCGGATGCGGGTGGAACCGCAATTCGTCGAGTCCCGCCTCGTCGAGGTCGCGAACATACGATTCGGCGAACGGCACCTGCGTGTAGAGATGGATATGGTGCCGCGCGCCGAACGTCTTCTTCAGGAATCGGACGTACTCAAGCGTCCTCTCGGGCGCGAGCATCGGGTCGCCGCCGGTGATGCCGGTGCCCGTCGCGCGCATCGCCCGGGCCTCCGCCTCGATCGCCGCAAAATCGTCCGCGCGGATCCGCTTCTCGTTCACCCACGCGTCGCGGGCCATGCGCCGCTCCGCGGAGACGGGGCAGTAGAAGCACTGGTAGTGGCAGACGCCGGTCGCAAACAGCACCATCTTCGAGCCCTTCTCGCACATGGAGCAGGCGAGGGGAACTTTGCCGGTCGCGAACGAATCCGCCGGGAGGACCGTAAGAGGCATCGGACGGCCGACCTACCCCCTTCTTGCTCATATATTTTTGGCGGCGGGCCGGGCTCCTGTGCGTTGCCGGCGGCGGGCCGTGCTACTGTTCGTTGCCGGCGGCGGATTCCGCTGCCGCGCACGGATAGGAGTGTCCGCGCTGCTGCCGCGCACGGACAGGAGTGACGGCGCTACCGCCGCGCGTGAACAGGAGCGACGGCGCTTCCGCCGTGAAGCGCCGAAGACACGCGTTATGCTTTTGCCTCCGGCCGCGCATCGAGCCCCCGGGGGCTTGGAATGAAGGCTCGCGTCCGGTTGGTTGGATCTATCCTCGCGTTGGTTTCGCTCGCCGCGTCGGTGGCCCCGCTTCCGGCCGGTGCGACGTCGCCCGGGCTCCATGCGTTCTACGCCTTCGACGACGGGCTCGAGGGATGGACCGCGACGGGGACCGACGGGACCGTTTCGGCGATCCGCGTCCCGGGGCGGCCGGGGTCGGCGTTCCTCGAGGTCGCCTCGACCGCCGCGGGCTTCAAGGCGGTCTCTCCCGTCCTCTCGCTCGGCGACGGCGAGCGCCTCGTGCTGCAGTTCCGCCGGCCGCAGCCGACAAACCTTCCGATCGTGGTCGCGCGCGGCGTGACGGCGGATGGCGCGGAGGTGTTCAAGGTCTGGATGGAGATGCTCCAGGTCCGCGCCTCGAACGGGACCGGACCCTACCAGCCGTTCGCGAGCTCGGTGGGGTCGGCGTGGCACCGCCTCGACGTCGCCCTCTCGGGCTCGGCGTACGTCGCCACGATGGACCGCACGGAGTCGTGGGTCCTCGCTCGCTCCTCGACGGCCGCGGTCGCGCGGATCCAGACCGAGCCTTCCGCCGGCCTCGCGGTCGAGATCGACGACGTCCGCGTCGTCTCCGGCGACCTTCCGGACCAGAACTTCCGGACGTCGATCGACGGCCACGGATGGACCGGCGCCACGGAGGGGGCGGGCGCCCTTTGGCTCATCCCGACCGGGAACTGGGGACTTCACGACCTCGGACTCCTCCAGGTGGACGGCTCCTCGTCGGGCCGCGCCTACGTCGCCGCCTCGACGTCGGGGCTCGGCGACCGCTACCTCGTGAGGTCTGCGGTCCTCGCGGAGACGCCGCGCGCCTTCCCCGGGTTCCTCGGTCTCGACGCGTCCCCGGACCATGTCGCGGTCGTCGCCGGGCTCGACGCGGACGGTGACCTCGTCTGGGCCCTCACGATGGGGCCCTGGATCGCCCAGCGGATCGACGGGCAGGCGCTGTTCCTCCTTCGCCCGGGCGACGTCGTCCCCACGCGGCTCTCGGACGCGTTCGCGTCGCACGAATGGCACACGGTGTGGGCGCTCGCCGACGTCGACACGGGGACCGTCGAGGTGTTCCTCGACGAATCGTCGCTGGGGACCGTGGAGGTCCCGCTCACCGGGATCGCGACGATCGCCGCGGGTGACGTGTTCGACGGGGACGGGGTCCTCGCGCCGTCCGGCGCCGGCCGCGCCTTCCTCGACGCGATCTCGGCGATGCCGTACGCGGGCGGTCTCTGACGTTCGGGGCCCGGATCGGGCGCGGCCGTCATTCCTCGGCGAGCATCTCGGCGAGCGTCCGCGCGTACGACCCGAGGTCGTGCCCCGGCTCGACCCGGAACGCGGTCCCGTGCTGGGCCACGTAGCGTTCGAGGGCGGTCCCGTCGGGGTCGTTGATCCCGAAGAGGGCGGGCCGCGGGTCCTCCGCCGCGGTCTCGACGAGCATGTTGAACCGGGCCTCCACCTGTGTCAGGGGCCCGACCTCGTCGACGACGAGGACGGCGGCCTTCGCGAGCGCCTCGTTCATCGCGGGGACGCCCACATCGTGGAACGCGGCACCGCGAAGCCGGTACGGGCCGAGCGTCATTCCCGCGTCCCAGTCCTTCCGGGCGAGCGGCGCCTCGCGGCCCGACGCGACGTCCCGGATCTTGTATCCGACGAGCCGTCCATTTTCGTAGATGCGCGGCATGACGACGCCGCCTGCCCGCGATCCGAGGAGCCTCGCGACCTCCGCGCAGAGCATGGTCTTGCCGGCGCCGGGTCTGCCGATGAGGACGAGGTGCATGGGACCACCATTTCATTCGCTCGTTGCCATGGTTCGTGGCCACGAGCGTGGCGACGTTGCCGTAGCGACGAGCGTCAGACCGTGAGGAGTTCGAGCGACCGTTCGATGTTCTCGGCGCCGTCGCACTCGACGATGACCATCAAGTCGTCCGGCGCTCCTTCGGCCAGGAAGCGGAACGCCGCAAGCTCGGGGCACTCGGGCGTGAGGGGCCAGTGGTCCGTGTGCCCGTCCCGGTGGGGCGCGCCGTTCCGATGGACGTGCAGGAACGCGACCTTGTCGAGGTGTTCCGGCGCGAGGTTCTTCACGAACGTGAGCGGGTTCACGCCGTGCTGGGCAAGGTGCGCAAGGTCGATCGTGTAGCTTGCCGCCTTCGGGCCGTGCTTTGCCCAGAAGTCCGTGATCCGCTTCGAGTCGGCCGCGTTCGCGATCGAGATCGGCGCGACCGCCGCGATCTCGGAAAGGCCCAGCGTGTACGCATGGAGGTACTTGCCGCGGAGCGGTCCCCCGTCGGGGCAGACCTCGTCATGCAGGATGAGCCCGATCTCGGGGTCCGCGAACGCCGCGATCTCCTTCAAGTGCTCGAGGACCTTCTGGCGCTTCGGGCCCTCGACGTTTGCAAGCGGGAAGTGGATCGGGTGGAGGACGTACCGGGTGCCCGTGTCCTTCAGTACCTGCACGATCTCGGCGACGTCTTCGATCGAGGTGGTCGACGCGAGGGCGTTCCCATTGTAGATCGAGACCTGGACGAAGTCCGTGAGGGCCCCTTTCGCCTCCTCCACCGTCCGCACGCGGTGCCCGAAGATCACGCTGGTCATCCCAGCGAAGGGCATGGCCCCTATAAACGTTTCTCCTGTAACTGCTCTTGACAACCGTTCCATCTAGCGCACGATCTCGACCTCGGCCGCCGCGATGTTGCCGGGAAGCGGCGGTCGGGGCTTGCGGACGCGCACGGTGACGAGGTGTGGGCGGAAGGCCTTCATGCGTTCGGCGATCGCGGTCGCCAGTCCCTCGAGGAGGTGATATTCCTTCGCCGCGACCACCTCGGCGACCGCGCGGTGCACCGCGGCGTAGTCGACGGCGTCGGCGATCCGGTCGGAGGTGCCGGCCTTCGAAAGGTCCGTCGACAGCTCGACGTCGACCTCGATGTGGGCGCCGAGCGCGCGCTCCTCCGGCAGGTGTCCGACGCGCGCGTAGAAGCTCATGTTGGTGAGCCGCAGCCTATCCATCGCGACGCACGCCCCGCAACGCGTCGACGACCGCCGACGCCTGCCGCGCGTCGGCGACGTCGTGGACGCGGAGCATGTCCGCGCCGGACCATCGCGCGAGCGCGCCCGCGGCGAGTGTCCCCGGGAGCCGGCCGGCCGGCGCTTCGCCCTTCGACGCGGCCGAGATGAAACTCTTCTTCGAGTGCCCGACGAGGATCGGGCGCCCGAGCCGTGCGAACGCCGGAAGGCCCGCGATGAGCTCGAGGTTGTGGCGCGGGGCCTTCCCGAAGCCGATCCCCGGGTCCAGCATCACGCGGTCCCGATCGATGCCCTGCGCGACCGCGCGCTCCGTCCGTTCCGCAAAATATGCCACGACCTCGGACACGACGTCGTCGTAGCGGGGCGCCGCCTGCATCGTCGCCGGTGTCCCCCGCATGTGCATCAGGATCACGGCCGCGCCCGTTTCGGAAACGACGCGGCCCATCGCGGGGTCCCCCGTGAGCGCGGTGACGTCGTTCACCCACGAGGCGCCGGCCGCGAGCGCGGCGCGCGCGACGTCGGCCTTCGACGTGTCGACGCTGATCGGGACCTCGATGCGCTTTGCGAGCCCCTCGATCACCGGGATGACGCGCCGGATCTCTTCGGCCGCCGGGACCGGGGTCGAGCCGGGCCGGGTCGATTCGCCGCCGACGTCGATCGCGTCGGCGCCTTCTGCGGCCATCGCGACGCCGTGCTCGATCGCGCGCGCCGGGTCGAAGGACCGGCCGGCGTCCGAGAACGAGTCGGGCGTCACGTTCACGATGCCGAGGATCCGGGTGATCTCGCCGAAGTCCATCCGGCCGCCGCGCCATCGGAGGGTCTTTTCGCGCACCGGCCCCGAGAAGGGCTCGGGCGTCATAAGCGTTAAGACGGTGAAGACGGCGGCGGCGACCCCGCGCGCCGTGCGTCCGGCGACTCGGCGACCGGCGCGTCCGCGGGCGCCGCGGCCGGGACCTCGACCGTGAACGTCGAGCCGTGCTCCGGCCCCTCGCTCGCCGCACGGATCTCGCCGCCGTGGGCCTCGACGATGCCCTTCGAGATGTAGAGGCCGAGGCCGGTCCCCGCGCGGGTCCACTGCATCGTGTCGTGGACCTGGCTGAAGGGCTGGAAGAGCCGCACCCCCTGCTCGCGCGTGAACCCGGCCCCGGTGTCGTGGACGTGGATCGCGATGCGGTCGCCCCGGCGCGACGTCGATACCCGCACTTCGCCCCCCTTCGGCGTGAACTTCAGTGCGTTCGAGACGAGGTTGAAGAGGACTTGCGTGAGGCGCTTCGGGTCGCCGTCGACCACGAGCCCCGGCGAGACCGAGGCCCCGATCGCGACGCCGCCCTGCCGGGCCGGCTCCTGGAACGACTCGACGGTCTCGAGGACGAGCCGGTTCACGTCGACCGCGCGGCGCTCGAGGAGGATCCGGCCGGACTGGAGCCGCGCGGCGTCGAGGAGGTCCCGGACGAGCTCGATCAAGCGCTCGACGTTCCGCTCGAGGATCACGAGCGACCGGCGGTCCGCGTCCGAGACCGACCCGTGGAGCCTCCGGCGAAGGAGCTCGATCTGGAGCCGGATCGGGGTGAGCGGGGTGTTGAGCTCGTGCGCGGCCGTGTTCAGGAACTGGGACTTGAACTGGGCGACCTCGGCGAGGCGGCGGACCTCGTCCAAGTGCTCGCTCGCGCGGTTCCGTTCCTCCTCGGCCCGCCGCCGATCCGTAAGGTCCGTGACGAGCACGACGCGGAGCGCCCGCCCCTCGATCGGCATCTCGCGGTCGAGGATCTCGACGGGGAGCACGGTGCCGTCGCGGCGGAGGGCGTCCGTCGGGAACGGTCGC
>JBQTJL010000075.1:0-1561 GCA_052387135.1 Methanobacteriota archaeon
CCTCCTCCCGTTCGACGCGCTCACCCCCCGCGAGCCGTCGTCCGAGCCCACCACCGAGGACGCCGCCGCAGCCGAGGACGAGGGATTCGGCTTCGAAGACGACGACGCGAGCTTCGACGAAAGCGGGAGCCCGGCCGACGAGTCGGCAGAGGGAACGGATGGGACGACGACGTCGCCCTCGGGCGGCGGGACGACTTCTGGCGCCGCCCCCCGCGAGAACCGCACAACGACCGGCCCACCCGGCTCGACCACGACCGCGACCACGAACCGCACCGGCTCCGGCGCCGTCCCGAACCGCCTCCCCACCGTGACGATCGCGATCGCAGGCCTTTCCGGCCCCCGCGAAGGCGTCGTGAACGTGACCGGCACCGCGTCCGACCCGGACGGGAACGCGACGATCCTCCGCGTCGAGGTCTCGTTTTCCGGCCGCCCGTTCACGAACGCGTCCGGCACCCGTGTCTCGTGGTGGTACACGATCCCCACGACGAAGACGGAGAACGGCCTCCGGAACGTCACCGCGCGCGCCTGCGACGCGGCAGGATGCGGCAACGCCACCGTCGCGCTCACGATCGACAACAACGACCCGCCCACGGTCGCCTTCGTGTGGGCGCCCGGTCCGGCTCCCCTAACGGGCCGGGTGAACGTCAGCTGGAACGCGACCGACCCCGAAGCCGGCCCGCTCCGCTACCGGCTCTACCTCGAGAACGCGACCGGCCTCCACGCGCTCTCCCCGACCGATCTTGCCGCGACTTCGTTCGAATGGGAAACCGGCGCGACCACGAACGGCGACGGGTACCGCCTCAAGGTCGTCGCCCGCGACGACCACGGGAAGACGGCCGAATCATACTCCGCCCGCTTCGACGTCGTGAACGTCGCCGCCCCGGCTCCGCCCCCGGACGGGGACGGCACGACGGGCGGCGGCTCGCTGCTCGACCCCCTCGTCCCGCTCGTGGATTCGACCGCCACGACCGTCGAGAACCAGACCGGGGTCCCGGTCACGAACACGACGACGCCGCTCACGACGACCGTCACGAACACGACGAGCGGGCTGCTCTGACTACCTCATTTGGCCGTGTGCTCCGCAATTCGGGCAATCGAGCCCGAGCGGCCGCGCGCCGGTGTCGGTCGCCTCGAAGACCTGGTTGCAGTCGCGGCAGCGGACCTTCACGGTGCGGACGCCGCCCGCGGCGGTCTTCGGGGGAGTGCGGAGCACGCCTTGGCGCCCGCAGCCGGGGCAGGAGTGGTAGAGGGGCCGCTCGCCGGTGTCCTGGACGGTAAAGACGGTCTGGCAGTTGCCGCACTTCAACTTGAGCGGCACGGCCGGCGGGCGCTCTTCCATCGCGGGCGTGTACTCTTCGGCGGCACCCTCGGCGCCGTATTCGTCCTCGCGGCCGGATTCCGCGGTCGCGGCGACGCCGGTCCGCGCGGGTCCGTACTGGACGACGACGATCCCCACGAAGAGGAGGACCGCGAGGACGACGAGGACCCACGAGAGCGTGAGCCCCCAGTCCAAGAGCGCCCCGGCTATGCCCACGAGGACGACGACGAGGCCCACCCCTGC
>JBQTJL010000076.1:0-2419 GCA_052387135.1 Methanobacteriota archaeon
GCGACGTGGTGCTGCTGGTCGCCGGCAAGGGCGCCGACGGCGCCGCCCAGGCGGCGGCCAAGGTGGCCGGCGTGGCGAAGGTGCTGCAGGCCGACGACGACGCCTATGAGCACGGCCTGTCGGAGAACCTGGCGGCGCTGGTCGTCCAGCTCGCCCCCGGCTACAGCCACGTGCTGGCGGCGGCGACCACCATGGCGAAGAGCGTGATGCCGCGCGCGGCGGCCCTCCTCGACGTGCAGCAGATCTCGGAGATATCAGAGGTCGTCAGCGCCGACAGCTTCGTGCGGCCGATCTATGCCGGCAACGCCATGGCGACGGTGCAGAGCGCCGACAAGGTGAAGATCATCACCGTGCGCGCCACCGCCTTCGATGCCGCCGCCGCCGAGGGCGGCTCGGCCGCTACGGCGCGGCCGAGGCGGGTCGACAGATACTGAAGAACGTGGTTCAGCGTCGGGTAATCCTTGATGCGGATGCCGTCTTCCCGGGGGAACGAGTACGTCTCGCGGAGCGAGCCCAAGATCTCGGCCTGCTTCACGGTGTCGATCCCGAGGTCGGCCTCGAGGTCGAGGTCGAGCGCGAGCACGTCCTTCGGGTACCCGGTCTTCTCCGAAACGAGCGTGAGGAGCCGCTCCTTCATCTCGATGCCGGTGGCAGGCTGCGCCTGCGGCGGTGGCGCGGGCTCCGCCCGCGCGGCGGTGGCTTGCATGGCAAGCGACGGTGGCCGCTCCGCGGCGGCGGTGGCCGGCTTCGCCGGCGGTGATTTCGCGTCGCGAGGCGTCACCGCCGTGCCGGCAGGCACCACCGCCGCGGGGCCGAAAGGCCTCGCCACCGCCACGCCGATAGGCGTCACGGCCTCTGAGAGGCGAAGCGTCCTCTTTGCGACCTCGACCGTCGCACCGGCGCGTCCCGCGATCCCGTCGAGCCACGACTGGTGGCGCGCGGCGTCGATCCGGGCGCCGAGCGGGGCGCCCTTCTCGAAGAACGCGAGCGCCAGCTGGCTTCCGAACCCGGCGGCAAGGCGCAGCACGAAGCGCCGATCGTGCGGGCCGCCGCGCGCAAACGACAGGTCCGCGAACTCGGGGTCGACGTCGCGGAGGTTCGGGACCGCGGGGAGGACGCCGTGCTCGAGCGTCTTTACCGCGAGCACGTCCTCGATGCCGGCGCCCATCGGGTGGCCGGTGTACCCCTTCGTGTTCGCGACGAGCACCTGCGGGGCGCCCGAGGGGCCGAACGCGCGGCGGAGGGCCTGCACCTCGGCCGAGGCCGAGCCGCCGCGGGCGGGCGTGTACGTCTCGTGCGAGACGAAGACCGTCTCCCGCGCGAGCGCCTCGCAGGGGATCCCCGAGGTCCGGGCGATCCCGGCGACGAAGCGCTCGACGACGCCCGCGATGTGGTCGACGTCGAGCCGGCTCCCGTGGAACGCGCTGTTTGCGACGACGGTCGCGACGAGCCTTGCGGCCGGGCGGACACCGCGCTCCTCTGCGGCCCCGGCCGCTTCGAGGACGAGGCCCACGGCGCCCATCCCGATGATCATCCCGTGCCGGCGCCGGTCGAAGGGCAACGCGCCCTCCTCGACCGTCTCGGCCGTGGTCGCGGCACCCGAGGCGAGGAACCCCGCGCCGACCCACGGAAGGAGGTGTTCGCTCGTCGCGTCGTCCGCGCCGACGACGAGGACGCGGCGGCAGCGACCCGTCCGGATCCAGTCTTCGGCGATCGCGATCGCCTGCGTCGTCGAGGCGCACGCGGCGTTCACCTGCGTCGCGGGGCCGCGCGCGCGAAGGAGCTCGGCGAGTTGGGCGTGGCCGAACGACAGGACCCGGAACAGGATCTTGCGGTCGAAGCTCTCGCCGCGCCGTTCCTTCTCGACGGCGGAAAGGAGCGAATCGAGCCCCGGGAACGCGGACGCGAACACGATACCGGTGTCGTCCCGCATCGATTCGGGGAGGACCCATCCGCCGGGGAGGGTGCGGCCGTTCGTGGTGGCGCGCTGTTCGCGGACAAGCGGGATCCGGGCGTCGCGGAGCGCTTCGAGCCCCGCTGCGATCGCAAGGCGCGTCGTGACGTCCCACGCGTCGACCGTCTTTTCGTCGAGGCCGTACTCGGCGGCAAGGTCGAACGCGCCCTTCTTCCCGGCAAGGTGGATCACGTCGCGGCGGTCCTTCACCGCTTCCATCCGGGGCTCGCCGTGGTCCTTCACGAGCCGCACGATGCGCTTCCCGAGGATCGCGTCCTCGTCCTTCTCGGACAAGCGGTCGATCCCGGTGTCGCCGCGAAGAAGTCGTTCCACGTTCGCGTCGTCGAACAGGCGGTGCGAGCGGCCGGGGAGGCCCACGGAGGCACCCGTGACGACGACCGAGGGGGCGGCCGCTTCGCGGCCGCTTTGTTCGAGTCGCTCGGCGACTCGAACAATGGAGGCGCC
>JBQTJL010000077.1:0-6580 GCA_052387135.1 Methanobacteriota archaeon
ATTCGCTCCCACGGCCGAGAGGCCGTCGCTCCCATGGCCGCGAAGCGGCCATCGCTCCCGTGCGGCCGAAGGCCGCACCGCTCCCGAGGAGCGTGGTGACACGCAAGTCCGCGACTTCGGCCTCGTCGACTACAAGGACGCCTGGGCGCTGCAGCACCGCCTCGTCGACGAGCGCCTTGCCGGGGATCACGAGGACGTGCTCCTTCTCATCGAGCACCCGCACGTCGTGACGCTCGGCCGCGGCGCCCGCCCGGCTGCCCGGCTCCCCGCTTCCGGCCTCCGGGTTCCCGTCGTCGAAGTGGAACGCGGAGGGATGGCGACGTACCACGGCCCGGGCCAGCTCGTGGGCTATCCCATCCGCACGCTCCGGGGCCCGGACCGCGACGTCGACAAGTATCTCCGCTCGATCGAGCGCGGCCTCGTCGGAACGCTCGCGGCGTTCGGGATCGAGGCGCACGCGCGACCCGGAACGCAGTTCACCGGCGTCTGGGTAGGCGCAAAGAAGATCGCCTCGATCGGCGTCGCGATCGAGCGCCGCGAGGACCGATGGGTCACGTACCACGGGTTCGCGCTGAACGTGACGACGGACCTTTCGTATTTCTCGCACATCGACCCGTGCGGGTTCGACGCGGGCGTAATGACGAGGATGGCCGACCTCGTCGACGTGGACATCACGGACGTGAAGCGGGCGATACGCCGCGCTGTTTGAACCGTAGGCGCATTCGGTCGCGTCGTTTCCCCGCCCCCGGACCGAGTTGGGCCGAGGGATGCGGCCCGAGGGCAAGGAGTCCGAGGCGAGGAAGGAGCCGCTTCCAGGAACCGTACCAAGAAGCGGCGACGACCGAGCCGAGGACGACGCGGCCATTCGGGCCGCAGACCCGGCCCGACGAAGGTCCGCGGCCGGAAAGAATTGCTCTAGCACGAGAAAACGGATGACTCCTGCGGCGAAGGAATCAATGCGCACGTTCCGATGGCGCCTCGCGCCGCTCCGGCGCCCCCCGCTCGTCGGGGAAGGCCTCGCGGACGGGCTCGCCGCAGGAGAGACAGAAGCGGAAGTCGTGGTCGATCTCGGCGCTGCACGAGCGGCAGGCGTCCCCGTGGGACTCGTAGCGCGTGAGAAGGTGCACGAACCCGGCCGAAAGGGCGAACCCGGCGGCGGCCGCAAGAAGGAGCGGGAGAAGGTGGGACCCGGGGGCGAAGAGCCGCATCCAGGCGAGCGCGATGATCCCGAGGCAGAATACCGCGAGGATTGTCGCGTTGCGTTCTTCCCACATCTCTCTTGTGGCCATCGCGTCACGTCCGCGCCGGTCGAAGGCGCTTAAGATGAGGAGAGAGGGGAGGCTTATAGAAGTTTTTGGTGCGAACCCGCCGCCTTATATCCCCTCTTAAAGGAGACGTTCCGTGGGGTTCCTCGACTTGGGTGGGCCGTGCCCTGTGCGCGGTGCGCCGTGCGCTGTGCGCTGTGCGCCGTGCACGGTGCGCCGGGGGCCGCCGACGGCGGGCCGACAGCGTCAACCGACGTGTCGCCGGATCCGCCGGAAGGCGTCGCCGAGCGCAAAGAGGAGCACGACGACGCTCACGGCGAGCACGAGGATCGCGAGCCCCGCGACGAAGAACGCGGTCCGGATCGCAAAGAGGCCGGGCGAGCCCACGCCGGCGAGGCCGAGGACGAGGGCGAGCCCGAGGCCGCCGAGGAGGAACACCCCGAGCGTCGTGTAGAACTTCGAGCGCTCGAGGGTCTCGTCCAAGGCCTTCGCGAGCCTCGTGTTCACGGCTTCGGCCTTCGCGCGCGAGATCTCGGCGGCGAGCTCTTCGCGAAGGTCCGCGAGCCCGGCCGCAAACGCCTTCTGGTTCTCCGTGCGATCGCTCTCGATCCCGGCACGGATCGACGAAAGGTTGTCGAAGTCCTTGCGGATGTTCGTGCGTTCAAGGTCGATCTCGGTCTTCATCGCGGCGATCTCGTCCCGGAGCGCCCGCTTCAGGGTGTCCGTCTCCGCGGCGAGCCGCTTCTTCTCGGAATCGATGCCGGCCTCGAGGATCTGGATCGTGTCCTTCATCTCGAGCTCGAGCTTCTCGCGCTCGCGGTGGAGCCAGGTCGAGAGCCCCTCGACCTCGGACTCGGCGTCCTGGAGGAGCTTCCCGAGGTTCTTCTCGAAGTGCTCCTGGATGTCGCCGAGCGCGGTCTCGGCCTTCACCGCCATCGCCCGGATCTCGTCCTCGATCTTTCCGCGGAGGCTCTCGAAGGCGGCGCGGGCCTCGTCGACCGCGATCCGTTGGCGCCGGATCTCCTCGCGGAGCTCGCCCAGCCCGCGGGCGACCTCGGCCTTCATGAGCTCGATCTCGTTCCGTTCGAGGGTCAGCGTCTCGCCTTGGCGGCGCGCGAACTCGGAGAGCGCCTCGTGCTCGCGTCGGGCCGCGGCCGCGACCTCCTCGGCGCGGGCGGAGAGCTCGGTGCGGAGGCCCTCGAGGGTCTTCTCGTGCGCAGCCGCCGCAACGGTGGCCGCGCGGAGCCCGGCCTCGACCTCGGCCTTCGTTGCGAGAAGCTCGGAGCGGAGCGCCTCGGCGTCGCGGCGGATCGCGGCGCGTTCGGTCTCGGCCGCGCGGGTCGAAGCGGAGAATGCCTCGCGGGCGCGGGAAAGCTCGACGCGCTCGGTCTCGGCCGCGGCCGCGGCGCGGGCGCTCGTGCGCTTAACGTCCTCCGCGAGCGCCCGGAGCTCCTCGCGGGTACCGGTGCGTTCCGTGGCGAGCGTCGTCGCGCGCGCCTCGACGTGCGCGCGAGCGCCGGCGGACCGTTCGTCGAGGACGGCGGCGAGCTCCTCGGATCGTCTCTCGATCCGCTCCCGAAGCTCGACGAGGGACTGCCGCTCGGACGCGACCTCCTTCTCGACCTTCGCGAGTCCGCTTTTTACTCCTTGGAGCTGCGAAGAGACGCCCGAGACCGTCTGGCGCACCTCGGTCCGGAGAGCCTCGTGGCCGCCGTTCGTCTTCGTCGATAGCCGCTCCGAGACCTCGGCCCGGATCGCGGCGAAGCGCCGTTCGATCACGGCTTCGACCGCGCTCGTATCGGGGCCCGCCGGCGTGGGTGCGGCGGGGCTCCTCGAGGCGACGGCCTGTGTCGCGCGGTGGATCCGCCGGAGGCTCGTGCCGAGCGTGAAGACGAGGATCGCGAGCACGATCGCGAGGATCGCGATGCCGACCACCGCAAAGCCCAGCGCGTCTTCGAAGTCAAGGAGTGCCCCGGAACTCCCGAAGAGGGGCCGGAAGGCGCCGGCGGCCGCAAGGAGGAACGCGACGGCGAGGCTCCCGGAGGCGACGATGCCGACCGTCCCGTAGAACGTGCGTCGGCTCGATTCCACCACGACCTCGGTCGTCTCCGCGGGCCTCGTCGTCTGTCGAAGGGTCGCCGGCATGGCCTCCCTCGAGCTGCCCCAGACGTCTGCCGTGTCTTCTAGCTTGCGGCGGGCGGCTTGCGGCCGCCGGCCGCCCGCGGCCAGCCGTCTTACGCGTACGGCGCGGCGTCGTCGATGAGATCGACGTGGCTCACGATCATGCGCCGGCAGCAGTACCGGTCGAGCCCGAGGTCGTCCAAGACCTTCTTCGGCTTGTCGCCGCGGCGGACGCGGTCGACGAACTCCTGGTAGGAGGACGCGACGACCTTTCCGCAGGTGAAGCAACGGACGGGGATGATCATGGGCTCACCGGTACGACTTCTGGCGCTTCTTCCGTGCGCCGCGGCCGAGCGGGTGCTTCGGCTCTTTTCTCCGCGCGTCGTTTACGAGGAGGTTCCGGTCGTAGCGGAGGAAGAGGGCCTTCAAGTCGTCGTCCTCGGACATCTCGATGATGCCGCGCGCGATCGCGGTGCGGGCCGCCTCGGCCTGCCCCATGATGCCGCCGCCCGAGACCTCGACGTCGATGTCGACCTTCGCGGCCCAGTCCTTCGCAAGCTGCAACGGCTCGAGGATCTTCAAGCGCGCAAGCTCCGGGCGGTGGATCTCGATCGGGACATGGTTCACGCGGATGCGGCCCACGCCGCGCCGGACCGCCGCCCGGGCGATCGCGGTCTTCCGCTTCCCGCTCACGTTGATGACCTTCGCTGCCATCCTCACACCTCGAACTTTGCGCCGAGTTCCTTCGAGATCGCGCCGAGCGTCATCTTGCGGACGAGCGAGGCGCCGGAGGCGTCCGGGATCGTCTCGAGCGTCGCCTTCTTGTGCTCGGGCGGGACGCCGAGGTAGACCCGGAGGGCCTTGTAGATGCGGCGTCCCTTCGGGGACTGGTAATCGAGCATTCCGCGGACCGTGCGTTTCAGCAACCGGTCCGGCATCCTCGGGAGGAACGGGCCCATCCGGCGCGTCCCGACGTAGCGCTTGAAGCGGTACCGCTCCATCACGGCCTCGCGCGAGCCCGAGACGACGGCCTTCTCCGCGTTCACGATGTGGATCAGTTCGCCTTCGAGGAGGCGTTTCGCGACGACGCTCGCAAGGCGCCCTGCGACGAGTCCTTCCGCGTTGATCACGGTGACCATGGGATCACTCCACGATCCGGACGTTCGTCCCGGACGGGTTCGTCCGGGCGAGCTCATCGATCGACATGCACTTTCCGCCGGCGGCCGTGACCTTCGCCCGGGCGTCCGCCGAGAAGCGGAACGCGGCGACGTCGACCTTCTTCGTGAGGGTCCCGGCGGCAAGGACCTTGCCCGGGACGATCGCGGTGTCGCCTGCGGCGGCGACGCGGTCGATCTTGCTCACGTTCACCTCGGCCCAGTTCCGTGCCGGGCCTTCGAGGCGACGCGCGATGTCTCGCCAGATGGGCGCCTCCTTCTCCGCCGAGGCTTTCTTCAAGCCCTGGATCAGAGCGAGGAGGGCCGGATTGGACTTGCCACGGGGTAGTGGGCGCAATCTGACTCCTCCGACATCCGCTGTTCGCGGTAGCGCCCCACATGCAGGATTCTGTATTTAACGCTTTACTGGAGGGCGAGCGCTAGCGCGAGCGCGAGCGCAAGGGGAGGGCCGGGCCAGGGCGAGGGCGTGCAAGGGCCCGGGAAAGGGATGGTTCGTGGTTTCGTGAAAGTACGAAACCGATGCTTAGACGAGCAACTCGAGCACGTAGAGCCGCCCCGCGCTCCGATCGGTTGCGAGGATCACGTTGCCGACCTCCATCGCCATGATGACCGAGTTCACGTAGGGCGCGCCGGGCTGGGCGTCGGCGCCCGAGGGCGCCCAGTACGCGACCGGCACGAGGTTCTCCATCGCGGCGCGCGA
Organism: Methanobacteriota archaeon; assembly: GCA_052387135.1. Classification (GTDB taxonomy): domain Archaea; phylum Thermoplasmatota; class SW-10-69-26; order JACQPN01; family JBQTJL01; genus JBQTJL01. The sequence continues at coordinate 5,262 of JBQTJL010000077.1, forward strand.
TGACGAGTCGAACACGACGAGGCCGGCATGGTAATGGGGAACGAGCATGCGGCTCCCGTCGGAAGTGAAGAGCGGCACGTGCAGGTTGAGGGCCGGCAGGTCGCCCGGCGGAAACTCGTCGGGGTGGCGCCACTCGCCGAGCCGGACCGGGCGCGTCGGATCGATCGTGTCGTAGAGGGTCACGAAGGCTGCGCCGTCCTCGGCCCGCGAACGGGGCACGGCGGCCGTGGGAAGCACGCCATCGACGACGACGGGAGCCGGGTCGAACGAGTGGTGTCGAAGGACCGGAGCCGAGCCCCGGTCGAGCGTGAAGCCCACTTCGGATAGCTCCCGCGTCGCCTGGAGGTCGCCCGAAAGGGAAAGGATGCGCCCTCCGCCCGCGAATGCGCCGAGGTACAGGAGATGCTCGTCCGTCACCGGATGCCGCATCGGCCACGGGTCGTGCGGGAAGTACACTCCGTCGCTCTTCTCCCGGTCGCCGAACGTGTACCGGGCGGCGGGTTCGAGCGAGAGCGCCGAGCGGTCGAACCGCCAGAGCGCGATGCGGTTCGTGCGTTCGCCGCCCGAGTCGAGGACGTAGGCGGGAAGGTTGTCGGGCTGATAGTCCGACACGACGAGGAATTCGGCGTCGCCCGACTCGACGAACGCGAAGAGGTGCGGGTTCGCGGTCCACGGAATCCGGCGGGCGAGCGACGGATGCGCCGGGTCGCGTAAGTCGACGACCTCGATCGCCGGCGGGACCGGCGGGAACGAGAAGGCGGTCTCAATCGCAACGAACGCGAAGCGAGCGTCCGGCGTCACCGCGAGCCCTTCCCCTTCGCTTGCGCCGTACTCGCTCCGGTACGTCCCGAGCCGGACGGGCGCGCGGGGCTCCGACACGTCGAGGACGGTGAACCCGCCCTGGTACCGCCCGGAGCCGTCCCCGGCTTCCCTCGAGAACGTGACGAAGAGGAGGTCGCCGACCCTCGTCATGCGTCCGCCCGTGCCGACCTCGACCTGGCCGAGGACTTCGCGCGAGAAGGCGCCCTCCTCAAAGACGACCGAACCCAGCTCGCGGATCCCCAACGCCACGCCCGAATGGAGCGCGGCGTCGGTGTGGTCGTGCCCGAAATCGACCGGAGGGACGTCGATCCCGACGATCGCGGCGCCGGGCATCGGACCGGCGTCCCGAGCGGTCCCGAGGCAACCCGAGACGACGAGCACGGCGACGAGGGCGGCGAGTGCCGGAAACGGGGAAGTTCGCATCGTTCGTCGCGTCGTCATGGGAAGCGTCGGGGATAGTCTTTGGCTCAAGGACGGACGTCGCCGCCCGAAAGCTC
>JBQTJL010000078.1:0-7491 GCA_052387135.1 Methanobacteriota archaeon
GTGCTCGCGACCGCCCTGGTGCTCTCCGCGCCCCCCGCGTCGGCCGCGGTCGCCGCCGGCGGGTCCGTGCCGTTCTCGGTGACGGTCCGGAACACCGCCGCCCGCACCCGGTCGATCGCGCTCGCCGCCGTGCCCGACGGCGGCCTTTCCGCGGAGTTTGCGGACCGGACGCTCCGCGTCGGCCCCCGCGAGTCGCTCACGGTCCCGGGGACCCTCGCCGCGACCGAGATCGCAGCCGCCGGCGCCCGCCTCCTTCGCATCGAGGCCGCAAGCCTCGGGGAGGACCTCCCCGCGGCCCGGCTCTCGCTCCCCGTCGCGGTCCGTCCGGACGCCTCGGCCACGATTTCGCTCGTCTCCGACGCGATCCCGCCCGGGCCCTCGAAGCTCGGGCTCCTCGTCGCAAACGACGGGAACGTGCCCTTGCGCCTCGAGCTTTCCGCCGCGATGCCGCCGGGCTTTACCGCGTCGTTCCCCTTGGGCCTCGCGGTCGCCCCCGGCGAGCGGCGCCTCGTCCTCGGCGACATCGACGTCGAACCGGGCCTTGCCTCCGGCACGTACCTCGTCACGGTCGGGGCCTCGGACGGGGCGTTCCGCACCGAGACCCCGCTCTCGCTCCGGGTGCTCGAGACGCCGCGCGTCACGATCACGGCCGGTCCCGCGACCTCCGGCCCCGCCGATGGGGCCACCACGCACGAGATCGTCGTCGCGTCGATCGGCAACACGCGCGCGGTCGTCGACCTCGTCCTCTCCGCGGACCCCGCGGTCGACGCCGCGATCGGGGCCTCGAGCTTCGAGCTGTCCCCCGGCGAGTCCGCGACGACGCGGGTCACGCTCGCCCCCGCCGCCGGATCGGCCGCCGGCGGGCCCGTCTCGATCCGCCCGTACGTGCGCGCGCCCGGCGAATCCGCGTCCCGGGCCGGGGAGGCGGTCGAGGTCTTCCTGTCCGTGCTCCGGAGCGACCTCGCCGTCGTCGCGACCGACGCGTCCCCGCGCCTCCGCGTCGAGCGCGGCGACGTCGTCCTCGTCACCGCGACCGTCGAGAACCAGGGCGACGCGGCCTCCGACCCGACGGACGCGAAGCTCTACGTCGACGACCTCCTCGTCGCCGTCGCCGAGGTCCCGGCGATCCCGCCGCGCGAGCGCCGCGAGGTCTCGTTCGGCTGGACCGCGACCGGCGGACGCCACGCCCTCCTTACCGCCGTCGACGTCGCGGGCGCGGTCCCCGAGCTCGACGAGACGAACAACGCCCGGGAGATCCCGATCGAGGTCGGCGGCGGCCTCGGCGAGATCGTCGGGGCCGAAGACGTCCCCGCCCCCGGGCTCGTCCCGGTGCTCCTTGCGATCGCGATCGCCCTCGCCGCCCGCCGTCGGCGGAGGCCGCCCTAGGATGCGTCGGAGCCCGCTCCTTCTCGTCCTGCTCGTTGCTCCGCTCCTTCCGGTCCCCGGAGGGGACGCCCAAGCGAGCGCGGTGCCCGCCTGGTGGGGGCCGTCGGAAGGCCCGGACGGCTGGCACCTCCGGGTCCCCGTCACGGTCACGAACCCGACCGGGAGCGAGATGCGCGACCTCGTCGCCCGCGTCGAGGTCGACCTTGCGAAGCTCCTCCTCGACGCCGGGTGGGCCCAGCGCGCGACCGGCGCCGGAGGCGCCTCGATCGAGTCGTTCGAGCTCGACGAGGACTCGATCCGGGTCGTCGAGTACCACAACTTCGAACCGTCCCGCCCCGGCGGCCTCGTCACCGACGGCACGCCGAAGCGCCTCGTCCCCGACGACGCCGCGACCGGGGACACCGAGCGGGACTACGTGGTCCCCTCGGTCGTCGATTTCGGCCTCTATTCGTCGGCCCGCACGGACCGCCACCATCCAGCCCGCAACCCGCTCCTCACCGTCGAATGGGTCGTGCCCGGACCCATCCTTCCCTCGGGCGCGCGGAGCTTCTACGTCTACCTCGACTCGAAGCTGAACCGCGACGTCCCGGTCTATCGCGTCGACAGCGAATGGCAACCCCAGCGCACGCTCCAAGGCATCCTCGATTCCCAGTACTGGATCCAGCGCGGGAACGTCCTCTTCGGCCACGGCGCGAGCGTCCAGATCACCGGTCTTACCCCGGAGACCCGGATCTCGGTCTTCGTGTATCCGCCCGGAGCGGCCGGCTCGGCCGTCCTTCACCAACCGCCCCGCGGCGCCGCCATCCAGAACCCCTTCCTCCTCGGCGCGACACAGGTCCTCAACTATTCCCTCTCGCCCGACCGGGTGCCGTTCGCGATCGTCGCCGATCGTCCCGTGCTCGCGACCGTGGGCGGCCACGGGTTCCTTCCGTCCTCCGACCGGACGCTCGCCGGGATGCAGTTCAGCGTGATCCCGCCGCACCCCCAGCTCGTCGCGTTCGCGGGGCCGGAAGGCGCGTTCATGTTCTTCGTCGGCGACCAAGGCGACGTGGGCCAGGCCGTCGTGCCCGCCGGAGCCGGGACCGCGATGATGCCGCAGATCTCGGCCGGGGTCCGGTACAGCATATTCGCGTCGAGCCCGGTGCTCCTTACCGCCGTGCCCACCACGAAGCTCGTGGAGCTCCCCTCGCTCTACGGCGCGCCCGTCGACCAGGTCCTCGTGGGGCTCCCCTTCGGGACCACCGACTTCGTACGCGGAGGCCGCACCTCCTCCTCCGACTTTTCGAACCTTGCGATCACGGACGGCCGCCTCTTCGTCGCGTCGCATGCGGGCGACGCCGCCGTCCGTGTCTCCTCGTTCGCGTCCCCGATCCAGGTCTTCCCTGTCGGATCGTCCCGCGACGCCGCGCCGGCGCCCTCGGCCGCAAACGGCGGCATCGTCGCCGAAGGGGCCTCCCGGGCGCTGGGGCGCCCCCAGTCGCCCGCGCCCTTGCCGCGGACCATCCGAGACCCGATCCAGGTGCTCGCGGACTCGACCCTGGCGCCCGGCGACCGGATCGCTGCATGGGCGGGCGCGCTTTCGACCCCCGGAGGCGCCCTCGCGTCCCCCGGCGTCCCCGTGGGCGGCCTCCACGGCCAACGGTTCGAGCTGCCGTACGGGAACGATCCGGCGCATCCGTGGCCGTTTGCGGCGTTCGCGTTCTACAACGGGACCACGATCACGTTCGAAGGCGTGGGATGCGGGCTTTCCGGCCGGACCACCGTCCCGATCGACCGGCTCGACCGGTGCGACTTTTCCGTGACCGGCCCCGTCTCGATCCGCGCGACGAAGCCCATCGCGGTCCTCCCGCGGATCCCGTTCGACTCGACCGTGAACCACAACAACAACCACGGATACCTCCCCGCGGCCCACGACGTGCTCCGCGCGACCGCGGGCCGGCTCGAATACCGCGGGCCCCTGCTTGACCTCTCGCCGCCCGCCGGCCTCTCCGAACCGGTCGTGCGCTCGACCGGCCCCGGCGCCGCGACCACCTTCGACCTCGTCGTCGCGAACCGGGGCCACGGCTTCGACCTCGGGAACCTCCGCGACTCGGTGTCCGTCACCGCCTCGACGCCGCCCGCCGGCTGGCGTGTCGAGGTCTCGCCCGCGTCCGACATCGTGCTCGACTCGGGCGCCTCGGCGCCGGTCGCCATCACCGTGGCGCCGCCCGCGGACGCAAAGACCGGGACGCAGGAACGCTTCACGATCCGGGCCCGCTCGTCGGAGAACCCGAACATCACGGACGAGGTCACGCTCCTCGTCGCCGTCCGGTCGAACCGCGAGGTCGGGCTCTGGTTCGACGTCGAGAACGGCCCCCGGAACAAGGTCCTCTCCTACAACGCGCGGGAGACCCGGGCGTTCCCGATCCTCGTGAAGAACCTCGGGAACGTCGAAGACACCTATCGGCTGCGGTCGTCCGTCCCCGAAGAGGGCTGGACCGCCACGCTGCTTCGAGGGCCGGCCCGCGCGACCCGCGTCACCCTCGGGCCCGGCGAGAGCGCGGCCCTCTCGCTCTCGGTCACGGCCCCCGACGCGGAGCGCTTCCGCTTCACCTCGATCGAGGTGGTCGCCGAGTCCGAGGCCACGGCGACCTCCGCCGCGAAGGTCGTCGCGACCGCGAAGATCCGCTCCGCGCTCTCCGTGGCCCTCGCCGTCGAGGAGCCGGACCGCTTCGTCGACCCGGGATCTACCGTCCGGTGGCCCTTGACGCTCGAGAACCGCGGCAACGAGCCCACACCGCAGATCCTCGTGCGGGCGACCGCGACGCTGCCGCCGGGCTGGGGGCCGCTCCGGCTCGAGCTCTCCGGCGCGCCGTTTGAAGAGATCAGCAACCTTCCGCCCCGCCGGCCGCTCGCCTTCGAGCTCGTCCTCCCGGTGGCGCCGGACGCGACCGCGCTCCAGGAGGTCGACGTGCGCATCGGGGCCGAGGTCCTCTCCGCGGAAGGGCGGGCCGAGCCCTCCTTGAGCGACTTCGAGAACGTGAGCGCGATCCCGAAACTCCTCCACAACCTCACCCTGCAGCCGGTCGCGGCGCCGCCGCTTCCCCCGGGCCGCACGATCGTCGTTCCGCTGTCGTTCGAGAACCACGGGAACGGCGACGAACGCCTGACGCTCCTTGCCGTCGACCCGCCCCCGGCGCTCTCGGTGAACACCTCCGGCGACCTCGTCGTCGCGCGCGGCGAGACCGTCACCCACACGATCCAGGCGACCGCGGCCGCCGGCGCTCCCGCGGGCGCGTTCCCGCTCCGCCTCCGGGCGCGCTTTGCCGCAGGCGGCGAGACGAACTTCACCCTACTCGTCGACGTGCCGGTCGTCTCCCGGGTCGAACGGGTCGCCCTCGACCAAGAGGACCTCCTCCCCGGCGCGGACGTCCGGCGCCCCATCGTGCTCGCAAACACCGGGAACCGCCACGAGAACGCCACGATCGCGCTGGGGCTCCCCACTGGATGGAACGGGACCCTGCGCCCTTCGTCGTACGCCCTCCCACCCGGCCGGTCCGCGACGCTCGAGCTTTCCGTCGCCCCGCCCCGCGCCGCCGTGCCTGGGCGGTACGCCGCCGACGTAAAGACGCTCCGCGACGACGGCACCCTCGCCACGATCCCGCTCACCCTCGCGGTCGCCCGGGGCGAGCTCTCGCTCTCGGACGTCCTCGTGCGGCGGAACTTCTCGGATCTTTCCGAGGGCGATTTCTACACCGCGACCGCCATCGTCGCAAACCCGTCGAACGCGACGGTCCGGAACGTCACCGTCGCCCTCGTCGTCGAAGGCGCGCGCGTCGACGAGACCGCGATCGACGTCATCCCGGGGAACGAGACGCGGATCGCGACGCTCCGGTGGCGGATGGAGTTTGCACCCGAGACGGCCGAGGTCCGCGTCGACCCGGACGACGCCGTCGTCGAAGCGGACGAGACGGACAACGTGCGGTCGCTCCTTGCCGGCGACCGGGGCCTGCCGGGGCCCCCGGCTTGGTTCCTCTTCCTCCTCGTCGCCGCGGTGGCCGCGGTCCGGCGGCGCTAGACGGCCCGCCGCCGCCGCACGAGGGCGACGAGCAGCGCAACCGCCACGGCCGCCGCAAGGTCCGGTCCGGGGATCCCGAAGAGGCCTCCGCGCCCGCTTCGGCCCGTTTCGTTCCTCTCGCGGGGCGGAAGGATCGTGACGTTGTCGCCGCTCCCGTTCGTGCCGTTGCCGCCGGCGGGGCCGGTCCCTTGCGGGCCGGTGGGCTCGGCGCCCGGCTCCACCGCGGAGGGGAGCGTCGGTTCGTGGAAGAGCGGGACCGTCGTCTCGTAGAGGGGGGTCGCCGTCACGTCGACCGCGCGGACCCGGAGCTCGACCGCGCCGGCCGGGCGCCCCGTGAGGTCGATCGGGAGCCGGACGCGGGGGCCCACCGCGCGCGCGACGAGGTCGAACCCGTGGTAGACCTCGATGACGATGGGCGTGTCCGACCCCACGAGGGCGGCCTCGAGCATGAAACGGGAGGGGACCGTCTCGTAGGCGTTCGGCGCGGCGACAAGGAGCCGCGGCGGCGCCGGGCCTTCCGTCTCGTTCTCATCCGCCCCGGGGCGGGGGTACTCGGCGAGGATCACGAAGTCGCGCGTGCCGGGCCGCACGTTGCTGAAGTCATCGTACACCGAGGCCGTGACGGTGTAGAGCCCGGGCGTCGCGAACGAGTGGGTGAACGTGTCGTTCTCGGTCTGGTTCACGCCCGCCCGCCACCGCACCTCGGAGGCACCATCGCCCCATGCGACGTGCATCCGGGTCACGTTCCCGTCGAGGTCGGTCCCCGAGACGTCGAGCCGGACCTCCGTGTTCGGCACGACCACGGCAGGGCCCCGCGCGGTCACGGTGGGGTACCGGTTCCAGACCTCGATGAAGGTCTCGTTCCCGCCGAGGCCCGGCGGGATGTCGTCGTCGCGGACCGCGAGGATCAGGTCGTACGTGCCGGGCTTCGTGAACCGGTGCGTGAACGTGATCCCGTCCGCGATCTCGATCGAGGTGCGACCGAGGATCTCGCGGAAGCCCCAGGAGGCCTTCGTGATCACGCCGTCCGGGTCGCTGGGGAGCGCGCGGAACGTGAACGGCTCGAACGTGAAGCCGCGCGGGCCGTCGAAGTTCGGGATGTCGTAGACGTAGCCGGTCTCGTTCTTCACCTCGATCTCGGCCCCGGGAAGCGCGTTCAAGAGGCCGCCGAGGAACTCTCGACGGTTCACCTCTTGCCCGATCGGGGTCACGTCCCATGCGAGGATCTCCTTCCGGGCCTCCCACGACCAGGTCTGATATTCGACGTTCTGGGTGGTCTCAGGGAGGCCCGTCGTCTGGTTGATCGCCTCGTTCCGCACCGTCGAGACGTTCGTGTAGAGCGTCCCGTTCAGCGTCACGTTGTGGGTCGTGGGGTCGTCCACGATGGTGAACCGTCGCCAGATCGTGTCGTTCCCCGTGATCGTCTGCGACCCTTGCGGCGTGAGCACGGTGCGGTAGAGCTCGACGCGCGCCCGCGAGTCCCAGGTCTTTCCCTTCTCGAGGGGGAAGTCGAACTGTTTCAACGGCGGGATGTACCGGATCACGGTGTTCGTGCGGATCACGTCGTTTGACACCTGGTCGACCTCGACGCGGCCTTCGACGATCATCGCGATGTCGAGGCGCGGCTTCGTGAGGACGACGTAGCGGACGATCGTCACGTTCTCGACGATCCGCCGCAGGATCAGCGTGTACGCGGGCCCGGTGCGGCCCGGCCCGAGGCTCACGTTGGTCCATCCGGCCGACGTGTGCTGCAGGGTCTCGTTCGTCCCTTTGAGATCGTAGACCCAGACGTACCCGCCGTACCAGCAGGGGTCGCTCTTCGGCTCGGGCTGCTCCCGAAGGCAGGGCGAATCGTGGCCGGCCTCGGCGAGGGGTCCAAGGACCGCCGGGACGAGGAGGAGGGCGAGGACTACCGTTACCTCGCGCGGGGGGAGGCGCATCAGCCGTGGGAAACCATCGTCGATATTAAACGTTCCCCCGCGCCCGCTCGTACGAGAGCGGGCATCGGCTCCGCTAAGGGCACAGACACTAAAGAAAATTAGGTTCGT
>JBQTJL010000079.1:0-13955 GCA_052387135.1 Methanobacteriota archaeon
GACGAGGTTCGGCGTCTCCCGCTCTACGACGTCGTAGCGGCGGGACGGAGCGGGAGGCGCCTTGTAGGAGGACATGAAAATCGGGTCCGGTACTCGACGGAGTTGTTATTTAAGAGGCATGTATTTATAGTATCTCCCGGTCGCCCGCGAGCGCTTCTTTCACGCGCTTCGCAAGCGCCGGTCCGATCCCTTTGACCTCGGATATCCGTTCGACGGGCGACGCGGCGATGTCGGAGACGCTCCGGAACCGCAGGAGCAACGCGCGCTTTCGCTTCGGGCCGAGGCCCGCGACCTGGTCGAGCGGGCTCTCTTCGATCGCCATCTTCCGCCGGTTCCGCTGGTAGGAAACGGCGAACCGGTGCGCCTCGTCGCGGACCCTTTGGAGGAACTTCAGTCCGGCGTCGTCGCGCGGAAGCTTCAGCGGGATGCGGCGGTCGGGAAGGAAGAGTTCTTCGTCCCGCTTCGCGATCGCGACGATCGGGACGGAAAGGCCCAACGCGTCGAGCGCCCGTAGGGCCGCCGAAAGCTGGCCGGGTCCGCCGTCGATGAGCACGAGGTCGGGCAGGGGCTCGCCGTCGTAGCTCCTCGAGACGACCTCCTTCATCGCCGCGAAATCGTCGTTTGCGTCGACCGCGACCTTGAACCGCCGGTAGGCGCTCTTTTCGGCGAGTCCGCCGGAAAACGCGACCCGTGAGCCCACGACCTCGGTGCCGGCAAGGTGCGAGATGTCGAACCCATGGACGATCCCGGGGGGCGCCGGGAGCCCGAGCGCCTTCTGCAGCGCCGCCCCGGACGCCTCGGCTTCGCCGCGGCGCGAGAGCACGCCCGAGAGCCGGAACTCGGCGTTCTTTGCGGCAAGCCGCGCGAGCCGCGCCTTCTCCCCGCGCTCGGGGACCGTCACCTCGACCCGTGCGCCCCGTCGCTCCGATAGGCGCGCGGCGAGGCCGCCCGGGTCGGGGATCCCGTGGGCGAGGACGACCTCGGCCGGGACCGCGGGAAGGTCGGCGTAGTAGCGATCGAGGAACCCCGCGAGCGCGTCGGGGACGTCCGCCGGGGTCCGGAACGCAAAATCGTTGTGGCCCACGACGCGTCCGTGCCGCACGAAGAGGACGACCGCGACCGCGAGCTCGTCCTTCTTTGCAAGCGCGACCGCGTCGCGGTCCTCGACGTGGAGCGCGAAGACCGCCTGCCGCTCGACGGTCGCCGCGATGTCCCGGATCCGGTCCCGGAGCCGGGCGGCTTCCTCGAAGTCCTCCTCCGCCGACGCGCGCTCCATCGCGTCCTTGAGGGAGCGCTTCACGGAGGCGATGTCGCCCCGGAGGATCCGGACGACCTCGTCGACCTGGGCCGCGTACGCCTCGCGCGAGACGAGTCCTTCGCAGGGCGCCGTGCAGATCCCGATCTCGAAGTTGATGCAGTGCTTCTTCGGGAGCTCGCGGCAGTCGCGGACCTTGAACGTGTCCCGGAGGAGGCGCATCGTGCGTTTTGCCGCGCCCGCCTCGGGGAAGGGGCCGAAGTAGTGGGCGCCGTCGCCCAGCACCGCGCGCGTCACGAGGATCCGCGGGAACGGGTCGTTCGTGACCTTCACGTACGGCGAGCGCTTGTCGTCGGTCAAGAGCACGTTGTAGCGCGGCCGGTACCGCTTGATAAGGCTCTCTTCGAGGATCCAGGCTTCCTTTTCCGAGTTCGTGACGAGGATCTCGACCTTCGCGATGCGCCCGACCATCTCGACCTTCCACGGGTCGGTCACGTGAAGATACGAGGTGAGCCGGTCGCGGAGCCGTGCCGACTTGCCGACGTAGACGACGGTGCCGTCCCGGTCGTGCATGAGGTAGACGCCGGGTCCGGCGGGGGCGGTCTTTGCGGCGTGGCGGAGGTCCACGCGGGGCCATTGCCGGCGGCTCCTCTTCTATTTTGTCCGGTAGCCGGTAGCCGGCTACGCCGCCTTCAGGGCCTTCTCCAAGAACCGCCCCGTGTACGTCCCCGCCTTCGCGATCGCCTCGGGGGGGCCCTCGGCGACCAAACGGCCGCCCTTCTCGCCGCCTTCTGGGCCAAGGTCGAGGATCCAGTCGGCGGTCTTCACGACGTCGAGGTTGTGCTCGATCACGACGATCGTGTTCCCTGCGTCGACCAAGCGGTTCAACACCCCTAGGAGCTTCCGGATGTCCGCAAAGTGGAGCCCGGTCGTGGGTTCGTCCAGGATGTAGACGGTCTTTCCGGTCGCGCGCTTGCAAAGCTCGGTCGCGAGTTTCACGCGCTGCGCTTCGCCCCCCGAGAGTGTCGGCGCCTGCTGGCCGAGGCGGATGTACCCCAGCCCCACGTCGTCCAGCGTCTGGAGGACGCGCTGGACTCGAGGAACGCTCCCAAAGAACGCGAGGGCCTCCGACACCGTCATGTCGAGGACGTCCCGGATGCTCTTCCCCTTGTAGCGGATCTCGAGGGTCTCGCGGTTGTACCGCGCCCCCTTGCAGACCTCGCACGGGACGTAGACGTCCGCGAGGAAGTGCATTTCAATCCGTGTCACGCCGTCGCCTTGGCAGGCCTCGCAGCGGCCGCCCCGGACGTTGAAGGAGAAACGGCCTGCCGTGTAGCCCCGCGCGCGGGCATCCGGGACCGCGGCAAAGAGGTCGCGGATCGGGGCGAAGCACCCGGTGTACGTCGCTGGGTTCGACCGCGGCGTGCGTCCGATCGGGCTCTGGTCGATGATGATGACCTTGTCCACGTGCTCGACGCCGTGGATCTTCTGGTGCGCGCCCGGGACCCCGTGGGCCTGCCGCAGCGCCTTCGCGACGCCGCGGTAGAGGATCTCGTTCACGAACGTCGACTTCCCGGACCCCGAGACGCCGGTCACGCAGACGAAGAGGCCGAGCGGCACGCGAAGGTCGATCGACTTCAAGTTGTTCTCGGAAGCCCCGACCACCGTGAGGCTCTTCCCGTTGCCCTCGCGCCGCCGCGCGGGAAGCGGGATCGACTCCTTTCCCGAAAGGAAGCGCCCCGTGAGGCTCTTCGGGTTCCTTTCGATCTCGCCCGGCGTGCCTTGCGCGACCACGCGGCCGCCGTGTTCGCCCGCGCCGGGGCCGAGGTCGACGACGTGGTCTGCGGCCCGGATCATGCCCTCGTCGTGCTCGACGACAAGGAGCGTGTTCCCGAGGTCGCGGAGTCCTTGGAGGCTCTGGATCAGGCGCTCGTTGTCCCGCTGGTGGAGGCCGATCGACGGCTCGTCCAGGATGTAGAGGACGCCCACGAGGCCGGAGCCGATCTGGGTCGCGAGCCGGATCCTTTGGGCTTCGCCGCCCGAAAGCGTGTTCGCGCTCCGGGAGAGCGTCAGGTACTCGAGCCCCACGTCGAGCATGAAGCGGAGCCGGGCCCGGATCTCCTTCAAGACGTCCTTCGCGATCGCGCGCTGGCGGTCCGTCAAGTGCTTCGGCAGGTCCTCGAACCACGCCGCGACCTGGTCGATCGGCATCTCCGAGACGTCGTGGATCGACCGTTCGCCCACGGTCACGGCGAGGATCTCCGGTTTCAACCGCCGGCCCCCGCAGGTCTTGCAGGGCTTCGTCGACATGAGCTCGGCGAGCCGCTCGCGCAGTTTCTCGTTCTCGGTCTCGCGGAAGATGCGTTCGAGCCGCGTCGCAAGCCCTTCGTACTCGGAGTAGCCCTCCCAGAAGAAGCTCGAGTGCGCCCGGGACGAACGGTAGGTCTGCTTGAATTTTTCGCCGGAGCCGCGGAGCACGATCGCGCGCGCTCGGTCCGACAGGTCCTCCCACGCGGTCGAGAGCTTGAAGCCGTAGTGGCGGCCGACCTGCTCCAATTCCTTGAAGAACCAGGTCCAGTACCGCACGATGTCGCCGCGGAAGGCCTCGCGGACGGGGGCGCCCGGATTCTCGACGAGAAGCTCGGCGTCGACCTCCATCGCGGTGCCGAGGCCGAGGCAGGCCGGGCATGCGCCATGGGGCGAGTTGAACGAGAACGACCGCGGGGCAAGGTCCGGAAGCGAGATCCCGCAAGCGGTGCAGGCGAGCTTGTCGGAGAAGACGAGGTCTTCGCCTTCGAGCGCGCAGGTCACGATGCCGCCGGTCATCTTCAGCGCGGCCTCGACGGATTCCGTGAGCCGGGCCCGGACGGAAGGCTCCACGGTGAGCCGGTCGAGCACGACCTCGATCGTGTGCTTTTCGTACCGGGCGATCGGCCAGTCGTCGTCGACCGAGCCCACCTTGCCGTTCACGCGGACCCGCTGATAGCCTTGGGCCGCGAGGTCCTTGAAGAGCTTCTTGTATTCGCCCTTCCGGTCGCGAACGATCGGGGCGACGAGCTGGAACCGGGTCCCGGGCGCTCGGGCGAGGATCCGGTCGACGATCTCCTGCGGCGACTGGCGCGCGACCTCCTTTCCGCACTGGGGGCAGTGGGGGACGCCGGCGTTCGCAAAGAGGACGCGGAGGTAGTCGTGGATCTCCGTCACGGTGCCGACCGTCGAGCGCGGGTTGTGGCTGGTCCGCTTCTGGTCAATCGAGATCGCGGGCGAGAGGCCGTCGATCGCGTCGACGTCGGGCTTCTCCATCTGGCCCAAGAACTGCCGGGCGTACGAGGACAGGGATTCCACGTACCGGCGCTGGCCTTCGGCGTAGATCGTGTCGAAGGCGAGGCTCGACTTCCCGGAGCCCGAAAGTCCGGTGATCACGATGAGCTCGTCGCGGGGGAGGGTGACGTCCACGTTCTTGAGGTTGTGCTCGCGGGCCCCCCGGATCCGGATCGCGTCCTTCATCTTGGTGTCCGTTTGCATGAAGGAGGCCCTATAAGGCAATTACGCAGCCCGGACCGAAAGGGTCGCCGAAAGATACCCCGCGGGAACTCCGCCGAAGGTTTTCACGGCCGGCCGGGCGTGCTCGGCGAGCGGGCCCTCCAGCGTCTTTTCGTCGACCGCCCCGAGGTGGCGGAGGATCTCGCAGGTCGCGGGCGGGACCGCGCGCCAGTTGCCGTCCTCGACCTTCACGGCAAGCCCGAGGCCGCGGCCGGGGAGCCCAAGGCAGTGGAGGCCTTCGGCGCCCGCCTTCGATACGATGCGTCCCGGGAGGGCGGGCATCAGCGCGGTGTCGAACCGGCCCGTGCCGCCGACAAGGAACGGGTCCTTCATCATCGCGTCGCGGACCCGAGCGAGCACCGGCGTCGCGCCTTCGGCGAGCCGGGCGAACATCCGCGCCATCTTGTGCAAGGGAAGCGCGTGGACCGGCACGCCGCAGCCGTCGATCCCGATCGGGACCTTGGTCCGTGCGACGCCCGCGTGGCGCGCGATCGTCGCGAGGTTCGCCTTCTGTACCGGATGCTCGGGCGAAAGGTAGGTCGCAAGGTCGCCGCCGAGCCGGCGCGAAAGGCAGAGCATCCCCGCGTGTTTTCCGCTGCAGTTGTGGGCAAGCGGCGGCTCCTTTTCGCCCGCGACCACGGCGCGGTGCTCGTCGGGACCGATTCCGCACTGGAGCGCCGTCGGCGGGACTCCGGCGCGGGAAAGGAGCCCCCTCACGACCTCGATGTGCCGCGCCTCGCCCGTGTGCGAGCCCGACATCACGGCCACCTCGTCGTCCGTGAACGCGGGGTCGTCGACCCCCGAAAGGACCGTCGCCGCCTGGAAGGGCTTCGCGCTCGAGCGAAGGAAGGTGACGAGCTTCGGGCGCCCGACCGCGAGCACGAGCCGGCCTTCGGCGTCGACGACGGCCGCATGGATCCGGTGGCGGCTCTCGACGGTGTTCCCCCGGACGCAGTCGACGACGAGGTCCGCGTTTTGCACGCGGCCGGAACGCCGCTCGTCTTACTTATAGCAAATGATGGAAATGACGGGATATGACGGGATATGACTGGAGATGGGCGGAAATGAACCGAGCTCCGGCTCCCCACCGCATTTCCGCCATTTCCCTCATCTCCATCATTTCCGTCGTAAGCGCCGGATGTGTCGGAGAAGAATCGGGCTTCTGCGAGGACACGTTCGATTCGACGGTGACGCGCGTCATCGACGGCGACACGTTGGACGTCGACCTTTGCGGCCGGGTCCGGCTCGCGCTCGTCGACGCGCCGGAGCGCGACGAGCCCGGTTTCGTCGAAGCGCGCGATTTCGCGGCGTCCCTCTGCCCGGTCGGGGGCGGCGCGACGGTCGACCGCGACGCGGGGCAACCCGAAGACACGACCGGGACGCGGCTCGTCGCCGTCGTCTACTGCGGCGGCCGGAACCTCAACGCGGACCTCCTCGCCGCGGGCTACGCGGTGATCTTGGTCGAGTTCTGCCGGATCTCCGAGTTTGCCGACGACGCGTGGGCCGCGCCGCACTGCGACGGGGCATGAGCTGCGCGCCGAAAGGAGCGAAGCGCCAAAAGGAGCCGAGGGGCGGAACCTTTTGGCTCTTCAGCGCCGCGTAGCGGCTCATCCCCCTTCCTTTTGGCCGGCGGCGTCACGCCCGTTTCGAGCGGGATTTGAGCGCCCGGATCTGGTCGCGGAAGTAGGCGGCGGCCTCGAAGTCGAGGCGCTTTGCGGCAAGCGTCATCCGCGCGGATAGCTCGTCGACCACGACCTCGACCTCCTCGACGGACTTCGCCTCCCGCAACACCTCCTTCACGTCGACCGAGGCCGCCTCGATGCGCATACGCCGGATCGACTTCTCGACGGTCTTCGGCGTGATCCCATGCGCGGCGTTGTGGTCCGCCTGGACCTTTCGCCGGCGGCTCGTCTCGTCGACCGCGCGCCGGAGGCTTTCGGTCGGCCGGTCCGCGTAGAGGATGACCTTTCCCTTCACGTTCCGCGCGGCGCGGCCCATCGTCTGGATGAGCGAGGTCTCGCTCCGGAGGAACCCTTCCTTGTCCGCGTCGAGGACGGCGACGAGCGAGACCTCCGGAAGGTCGAGGCCTTCTCGAAGAAGGTTGATCCCGACGACGACGTCGAAGGCCCCCATCCGGAGCGCTTCGAGAAGATCGATCCGGTCGAGCGTGTCGACGTCCGCGTGGAGGTAGCGGACGCGGATCCCGAGCTTGGTGTAATAATCCGTGAGGTCCTCGGCCATCCGTTTCGTGAGCGTCGTGACGAGGACCCGCTCCTTCGCTTCGACCCGCTTTCGGATCTCGCCCAAGAGGTCCTCGACCTCGCCCCGCGCGGGCCGCACCTCGATCTCCGGGTCGAGGAGCCCGGTCGGACGGACGACCTGCTCGGCGACGCGGCCGCTCGTTCCAAGCTCGAAGGCCGCAGGGGTGGCGCTCGTGAAGAGGACCTTTCCGACGCGCGCTTCGAACTCTTCGAACTTCAGCGGCCGGTTGTCGAGCGCGCAGGGGAGCCGGAACCCGTGCTCGACGAGGACCTCCTTCCGGGACCGGTCGCCGTGGTACATCCCGCGGACCTGCGGGACCGTCACGTGGGACTCGTCGATCACGAGGAGGAAGTCCTTCGGGAAATAGTCGAGGAGCGTGTACGGCGGCTCGCCGGGTCTCCGCCCGTCGAAGTGGCGCGAGTAGTTCTCGATCCCCGAGCAGTAGCCCACTTCGCGGATCATCTCGAGGTCGAACTTCGTCCGCTGTTCGAGGCGCTGCGCCTCGAGGAGCTTTCCCCGCCTTCGGAGTTCCGCGAGGCGGTCGGCCAGTTCCTCTTCGATCGCGGCGAGCGCGCGGCCCAGTTCGTCGGGCGCTGTCACGAAGTGCTTCGCAGGATAGAGCGCGACCGCCGGAAGCCCCTTCACGACCGAGCCGGTCGTCCGATCGATCCGGGCGAGCCGCTCGACGGCGTCGCCCCAATATTCGATCCGGAAGGCGGATTCGCCGTCCGGCGACACGACGTCGATCGTGTCGCCCCGGACGCGGAACGTGGAGCGCGCAAGGTCGGTGTCTTTCCGCTGGTACTGCATGTCGACGAGCCGTCGGAGGAGGACTTGCCGGGGGAGGGCCTCGCCCTTGTGAACGATGAGGTGCGCGTTCCGGTACTCCGTGGGATTCCCTAGACCATAGATACAGGAAACGGACGCGACCACGACGACGTCGCTCCGCGTCATGAGGCTCTGGGTCGCGGAATGCCGGAGCCGGTCGATCTCGTCGTTGATGCTCGTCTCCTTCGCGATGTACGTGTCCGTCTGCGGCACGTACGCCTCCGGCTGGTAGTAGTCGTAATACGAGACGAAGTACTCGACCGCGTTCTCGGGGAAGAACTCGCGGAACTCCTCGTAGAGCTGGGCCGCGAGGGTCTTGTTGTGGGAGATCACGAGGGTCGGGCGCTGCAGCGCCTGGATCACGTTCGCGACGGTGAACGTCTTTCCCGACCCGGTGACCCCAAGGAGGGTCTGGCGGAGGCTGCCCTCTCCGAACCCGTCGACCAAGGAGCGGATCGCGGCCGGTTGGTCGCCGGCGGGGGCGAACGGGGCGGAAAGCGTGAACGAGGTCTTCGCCACGCGGGGACGACACCGGTCGACATCCATAAGCGTTGTCCCGGGGCGGGCGAACGTTCTTCGCGCGATTACATAACGCCTAAATAGCGACCCGCGGGTCCGCCGAATCATGGCGCGAACACTCCCCCCGGCGGATTCGTCTTGAGGGGAGAGAGGTGGGAACGGTGACGGGCCTCCCGCTACGGCTCGCCGATGCCGCCCTCCTTTCGTACGCCTGCTCGGTCCCCCTTCTTATCGGGGCCGAAGCCGCCCTCTATCGGCGTGTGCCGGGCCCGACCGAGACGGTCTGGATCCTTGGCGCTGGCCTCATCGCGTCCGCCGCCGTAGCCCGCGTCGAGCGCCCGCGGGGACGCCGGATCGCGACGTTGGCGTTATTGGGACACGGCGTCACACTGCTCGTCCTCGGCGCCGTCTGGCTCGCGCAAGACTTCGGCTCCGAATCCGGGTTGGGCTTTTTTCTGGGCCTGTTGTACGTCATCGCCGGCCTGGGGCTCGCCGCCGGGGCAGTACTTCTCCTTCGTGCGGCGGTAGTCCCGGGGGCCTTCGCGATCGCGGCGGGCGTCGCGATTCTCCTTGCGCTGCTTCCGAGCGTCACCTTCGTCCTGGGTCCCGAGGTCCCGTATGTGATCTTTTCGAAGGCCTCCGGGGGCGTCGACGCGCCGGACCCTCGGAATCCTGCGTACCTAGTTTCGCTGGGGCTCTTCGTCGTCGCCTTGGGCCTTGCGTTCGCCCGCCGGAGGGGGGCACAGGGCCGCGCCGTCGCGTGCGCGGGGGCCGCGCTTGGCGGGATAGGCTTTGCGCTGGAACCCTTCCTTCTCCTCGCCGGGATCGACTGGGACGTCATCCGCCGCCCGGGGGCCGTTTTCGCGGACGGCGACACGGTGCGCCTCGTCACCGTCGCGTCGCTTGCCGTTGCTGCGCTCGCCCTCCGCGCCTTCGCGGGCCTGTGCGTGGCGGGCGCGGCCGTTCTGGGCGCCCGTTCCGAGTTCCAACGAGGCGCGAGGAAGCCCCCTCGGGTGGACCTTCAGCGCTCGATCCACGGCGGCGCCGGTCGTTAGGGAACCTGGAGCGCGAGGTCCGCGGGCCCGTCGCGGCGTTCCGCCTCGGTCACGGCTCCGACGCCCCACTCGCCCACCGCGGCGCCGTACCGTACTGGAAGTGCCTCGAAAGCGCCTCGCGAAAGGTCACTTCGAAGTAGGGCCGGTTCGCGGCGAGGAACGCGCGGCCGGCATCCGTGACGGAGACCGCGTACCCGCCGCCTTCGACCGGCGTAATTCGGACGTGGTCCGCCCCGGAAAGCTCGGTGAGGACCCGCGTCAGCATGTAATGGTTCGCCCGGACCTCCCACGACAGGTCCCCTTTCGACATCGGCGTCGTCCGGGCATCGAGCGCGGCGAGCACCATGTAGCGGTAGCCTTCGGCGGGGACGTAGCGCCGCTTCTCCGCGTCCCTCACGGCTCGGCCTCCTCCGGGAAGACCGGGGGCACGAGGAACAGGTCGTCCCCTTCTTCGATGCCCACGTGGACGCGCGGCCCCGTCGGGTTCTCGTCGCGAAGCCACCGATAGGTCTCCGGAGGGAGCGTCCAGAGCGTCCCGCCCGGCGGCGGCCGGACGAGGAGGAGCCCGACGGACGCGCCCCGGGTCCGGAGGACCTCCGCGAACGCCGACAATGCTTGGGGGCCGGGCACGCTCCCGGACCGTTCGATCACCGAGGCCGCCGGCAGCGCGGAAAGGACGGCCCGGCGCTTCCCGGTGAGCGCCTCTCGGTGCGTCGCGGCGCGGACCCGGGCCCGCCGCTCTTCGTCCGCCGCAAGGGAGAGCGCCAAGGCCGTCCCCGCGACCGTGGTGGCGGCGGTCGCGGCGACGAGGAGCGCCGCGAGTACGCCGCGGTCGCCATCGCCGGCGAGGACACCGAACGCGATCGAGGCCGCGGCTCCGAGGGACGCGAAGACCGCGGCGGTCGGCGCTGCCGCCCAGGGAAACGGTGCCCGGCGCAGCCGCTCGGCGCCGGCAAGGACGCCGGCGACCAGCGCGGCTCCGGCGCCAAAGACCCACACCGGAGACGCGCCGACGACGAGCCAGGCAGCGGACACGATGAGGAGGGAGGCGGCCGCCGCGACGACCGACGCCCCCATGGCGACGGAGGAGCCGAGCGGGGGCGCGCGGGCGACGTATTCGCCGATCCCCTCGGACCGGGCGGCGGCATCGCGGGGAGCTTCACCTCGACGGTCCGTCTCGCGGGAAAGTACCGCGAGGCCCCAGATCGCGGCAAGGAGGAACGGCGCCGCGACGACGTCGAAGTACTGGCGGTAGGCGGGGAGGACGGTCGCAAGGGGAAAGGCGGCGAAGAACGAGGCGAGCGCGCCGGCGGCGACGACGGACCGCGGCGACGGGTCCCATCGGAGCTGCCGGGCCGCGACGGCGCCGAACGCAAAGAGGAGCACGCCGGGCGCCGCGAGCCACAGGTATACGAGCACGGTGGCGTCGCTCTCTCCGATCGCCGCGGGGATTGCCGAAAGCAGGATGGCGGGGACGAACGCCCAGGCGGCCGCCCATCCCCTTCGGGAAGGATATGCCCGGGCCGCCGCCCACGCGGCACCGAGGCCCACGAGGAGGCCCGCCGCGAGCGTGGAGAACGCAAGGAGCGCGAGCCCCAGCGCGACGGACGAAAGCCCCCCGGCGAGGCCCAACGCGATCCTCCGCCCCCGACCCGGTCTCCGCGGGACCGCGAACGGACCCGCGATCGCGGCAAGCAGGACGAGGAGAAGGCTAAGGACGAGCGCCTCGACCATCGGCCGCCGAGTCGCCAGAGGGTAGATAAAACCCCCCCACCAAGTCGGTGCCGTCCGTGGATGTAGGCCGTGGTCCATCTTCGGTCGGTGGCACCATGGACCGAAGGTTTGTCGTGGGCGCGCTCGTCGTCGCGATCGCTGGAGTAGCCGCGGCCGACGTCGTCGATCCGCCCGAGATCACCGACCCCGAGGGAGACGCCGGGCTCGTCGGCGTCCAGGCGCCGGGCGCGTTCGCGTGGGGAGACATCGTGGAAGTGTCGCTCCACGGAGCGACCGATGCGACGTTCGACCTGCGGCTCACCGTGGTCGATGGCGCCCCGAAGGCCGAGCACGGCGTCCTATCCGTGCTCATGAAGACGCCGACGGGACATTTCATCTCCGGCTTCGGGTCGTTCCCGATGGTCGACCCGCCCGGATGGTTCGAGGGCGCGTACGCCTGCGTGTCCGACGTGGACGGGGCCCCCTCCGGCGAGTGCATCGACGCCGAGATGGCGTTTCGCGACGGCGTCTACGACGTGACGGGTCTCCCGCGCGCCTTCTTCGGCGTCGAGGGTCCCTCCGCCACGATCGACGTGCTCGGGGCCCAAGCGGGCTACCACGTGCACGAGCGCACGGACACGGTCTATCGGCAAGTCGACGAAGCGGGGCCGGGCGTGCCGTTCCGGTTCGATACGCTGGCTCCGTCTCCGAGCGAACAAGCGGCCGCGGATGCGGCGATGGCCCCGGTGTCCCAAGGGTCGGATGACGACGTCCGGGCGACGCCACCCGCGGCGTTTCTCGCCCTCGCGGGTACCCTGGGCGTCGCCGCCTTGCTTGCGACCCGCCGGCGGTAGGCCCCCGTCAAGCGGGCAGCGCGAACACCACGACGTCCACGTCCACCCCGCGCACCGCCGTGACCTCGGCACGGGCGGCCCCCTCCGGGACCGCGCAAGATTCTTCGGGTTCGGGCGAAGAGCAGCCACCGAGCCATCGTCCCGCCTCGTCGTGGAAATTCATCGACAGGTCGTAGCCCAGGCCCGATCCGTCGGTCGCGTTCGTCGCAAGGACGGTCCCGGCCGCCGGGGCGGGAAAGAAGACCCCGTCGACCGCGTCGTCTCCCGAAAGCACCGCGATGCTCCGGATGTCCGTCCACGGTCCCGCGAGCGCGATGTGTCCGCGCGCGATCTCGGCAGGTCCGTCCGTCCCGTTTCCCGCGGGGCTCCGATCGGGGACGGTCGCGTTTCCCGGTGAGGGCTGGGGCTCGGTCCCGTTCGCGCCCCCCGTGCCATTCCCCGACGGAGGCGCCGGACCTTCATCGGCCCCGGAAGAAGCGGACGACGGCGCCACCGGCTCGTTCGGGTCGCCGAGACAACCCCCGAACGCCGACAGCGCGAGACAGCAGGCGAGCGCGAGCGGCTGTTTCACGGCCGGAGGTGACGTTCGAGGCGCATAGTCTTTCTCATGACGACGCCCAAGCGCGCAGGCACGCGATAAGTATTTAGTAAGTATACAGTAAGTATCCCTGTCGCCGACGACGAGCCTCGAGCGACGCCTGCAGGCCGAAGCCGGCGCGAGAGGCGAGGCAGGAAACGCGGAGGAGGAGATTCGAACTCCCGCGGGCTTTCGCCCAGATGATCTCGAGTCATCCGCCGTGGACCGCTTGGCTACCTCCGCAGTCACAGCGCCCTTCGGGTAGGGCTCGCCCCCCAATTTCCGCCGCCCGTATAAACCCTCCCCTGCGCCGCGCGCGAAGCGTCGCGAACGTTAAGGGGGACCGCGCGCCTGCCATCGCCGATGCAGGTCACGGCGGTCGTCCGCGGGCCCGAGCCGGGGACCCGCACGGTCGAGCTTCCGGACGGTTCGACCGCGGAAGGACTCCTCGAGAAGCTCGGGATCCACCCGGGCACGGTGCTCGTCGTGCGGGGGCGCGCGCCGATCGCGCGCGAAGAGACGCTCGCGGATGGCGAGACCGTCACGGTCCTCTATGTCATTTCGGGAGGGTCCGCGCGCGGACGAAATCCTTATGTGGGGGCCGGCGGGGGTCCGTGTCGGGCATGAAGGATTCCCCCAAGATTGAAGACCCGCCCTCGGTCGAGGTGTCCTTGCCCCCGGTGTCCCCGTGCGACAGCGCCCCCCCGTGTCCTCAGGCGACCGCGCCATCGCCCCCGTGCTCGCGGTCGCGATCATGGTCGTCGCCACGGCGGGCTTCTCCGTCGTCGCCTACGTCGGCATGAAGGGCCTCGCGACCCAGAACGACGCGGGTCCGTACGCCGCCCCGAAGACCACGTTCGACGGCGACTACGAGGTCCAGCACCTCGAAGGCGAAGCGATCCCGCTCGACGATTCCTTCCTCCTCGTGACGATCGACGGCGCGACCTCGCGCGTCGCGATGTCGCGGTTCGCGGGGGCGACCTCGGACGGCCGGTTCTGGCGTTCCGGGGAGACCCTTTGCGTCGTGGGCGACGACCCGTCCTGCTTCCGGTCCTCCGGCGACCGGGTCGCGGTGACCCTCGTCTCCCGGGAGGCCCTCGTGTTCACGACGCCGGAGCTCGAACGCCGGACTGCCGGCGCCGGCGCCCCTCCGCCTCCGCCAGCGCCGCAGGCCGACCTCGTCGTCCTCGACGTCGTGTGGTCGCCGCTTACCCCGTCCGCCGGCGCGTCGGTCACGTTCACGGTCACGGTGAAGAACCAAGGCACCGCGGCCGCCGGCCCGTTCGACGTCGCCTTCCTCCTCGACGGCGCGACGAGTCTCGGCACGAAACCGGTCGCGGACCTTGCGG
>JBQTJL010000080.1:0-4099 GCA_052387135.1 Methanobacteriota archaeon
CCCCTTGGCCGCCGGCTCTCGCTGACGACGGTTCCTCGGCATGTGCATCCCGGCAGCGACGACGCCGCGGGCGGGCTTCAAACGCACGAAACCGTGCCGGGAAGGGGGCTTAAGGAATCACGGATGCATAGGAGTCATTCGAGCCGACGCCGCTCCGCGGCGCGGCTCAATTCGGTCGGTAAATTCGGGCCGCCATCGGCGCCCAAACGGCTAGAAACAGGGCCTGGCTCGGGGCCCCTGGTCGCACGGACCCCCAGGCCATGCCCGTCGGGCTCCCAAACAGCGTTGGCTCGTTGCCGGGCCCCAGAGCCCCACCAACACAAATCCAACGGGCGGATCCGTCGGGTCCCTAGCAGCCTCAAACGCAACAGAACCAGCTCGCCGGGTTCTGTTGCATCGGCGGTTGGTGGGGCCCCAACGGCCGCCCCTGTTGCAGATGTGTTGGTCGCTACGGAGGTCTCCGAGAGATTTAAGTATCTGAGAGACTGATGTCTCTTAGAGACAATGCCTGGCGTCAACGCCCGCGAGAGGATCCTTCGGCTCTTCCACGAGATGGGTCCCAGGAAGCCTGAGGACGCGCTCTCCTTCCGCAGCATCCGAGTCGCCCTCTCGCCCGATTACACGAAGGGAACCGTCTCGGCTCGCCTATCGGAGTTGGTCCAAGAGGGCATCCTGGAAAAGGACGAACGCGGCAAGTACCGTCTCGCCTACGCGGACGGCGCGATGCCCAGACCCTTGCGGGATCTATCCGCCCTTCTTGCAGAGCAGCTGCCCCGGCGGGCCCTGCATCAAACCGTGCTGTGGGACGCAACACCGTTCCTGGCTGCCCGCGAGGACGGGACGCTCGCAGCCGTCCATGTCCTGGAGACGGCGAGGTTCACCGGCGGCTCAACGGCCCGGATGCTCACGGACCACTGGGCATCCAAGCCCGTGCCCCACATCCAGGAATTCGCTGATCGAGACACCGTGCTCGATGCCGTCGTCGGGGAGCTGCAAGTCCCAGCCCCAAGAGGCGCACGCCAGGTGCTCGTCGGCCCGGCGGAGGGACGGTACGCCGGCACGGTCCTGGATCGCACCGGCCTCCGCCTTGCAACGCCCGAGCGGATCGTGGTCGATTTCCTGGAACTCAGCGAGCCGTCCATGGTTGACGCGGTGCGTCTCCGTCTCACGTCCCAAGCCACGAACATCGATCCGGATCGCCTGTTCGCCGCCGCGAAGGAACGGGACCTCCTTCCCTCCCTCTTTGCCGTTCTAAACCAGCTCCGCGGCGCGCTGCCCAGGGAACTTGAAGAGAGCTACGCTCGCAAACTCAGCGGTTCCGCCCGCGCCATCGTGGAGGGGCGAGACTGATGCCCTCCCCCTTCCGGGGCAAGGACCGTCGTCACCTCATCGCGCCGCCGGACCTCTTCGAGCAGGAATGGGCCCCTCTACGCGATGGGAGACCCGTCTCGTGGAATCACGCGGCGCGCGCCAGCCTCGCCATGGAGATCGCGCACCAGCTTGCGAGGCGAATTCCAGGCCTTGTCCTCAAAGGGGGGACGTCTCTCCAGTCCCGGATCTCCTGGCCCCCCCAACGGGCCAGCGTGGACGTTGACTTGGAATGGCGCAATCCCGCAGCGGTCATGCGGGCGCTCCAAGAGACCGTCGGCCAGTGGCGGGAGAGCATGGTCACCGTGGACCCGCCCGTCCAGGTCCCATTCGCGGTCGTCAGCTACATCCGATTTCCTGGGAACCGGGGCCAAGAACTCGTCGTGCGCGTGGACGTTTCTGAGCCCGGGTCCTCCATGGAGCACAGCGAGCCCTGGCGCGATGCCCCGGCCCCGTGGCGAGGCGCCGCCGACCTGCGAGTCCCCACGTTGGAGGCGCAGGCCGCGCAGAAGCTCCTCCTCGCCGCCCCGCCGCACTTCGGACGTGACCTCGCCAACCATCACGGGCGCCAGAACCTCTGCAAGGACCTCTTCGACCTGCACGCCCTCGGCGCGTTGGACCTCGACAACGACGCCATCCAAAAAGCAGCGGGCACCGAGGTCAGGATGAAAGGCAAGCTCCTGCAAGGGCGGCCCGACCAAGAACGCATCGTGAACGGAGCCAGGGAAACGTGGATGTGCTTCGCTCATCCCCGGGCTGGCTGTCCGCCGGAGTGCGAGGCGTTGTGGAGAGCCTACCTCCGCGTGCGACCCACCATCCGGGCCCCCTTCGCCGATGGCGACCTCCGGATCGCGGCCGGCTGCGCCCACCACGCGGTCTCGACCCTCTTCGACGACGGGTTCGAGTGGAGCGACGCTTGGACGCCGAGGCGTACGAAGAAGCCACGCAAGGCGTGGCAAGGCATCACTCCGATTGAGCCGGTGACCCCTGTCTCCGACGAGTTCTCGGGTGCGCGCGGTTTGCTGGAGGCGTGGGCGAAGCCAGGGCGCGAACCCCGCTGACGGCCCCTCATTTCCCGAGCGGGGGTGCCGAGGGACGCTCCGCGAGCCCGGCTCGGATGATGCCCAACCAGCGGTTCCCGGCGGCAGGAACCTGAATTCCGGCCGCCTCCGCAGGCGTCAGACCGCCCAAGCTCAGGTGCGGCTTGACCAGGTTGTGGTACACGGCCTGCCTCTTCGTGAGCGGCCCCTCGGGTTTCTTGAGGCCGCGGACGTCATTGTGCCGGTCCCGGACGGTGCCGTTGAGCCGCGCTACGATGTTGTTGTTCTTGCTGTGGTCCGCCAGGTGAATTTCGCGGACGTGGATGTTGTGGCTGTTGCGTCCGCCTTCTGGGACGCGGAGTTCTTGCTTCCACGCCTCGATGTAGCTCGCGAGCCCATCGGTCACGATTTCCTGCGGCTTCTTCTCGGCGATCTCGCGCGCGTTGGAGAAAACGGTTCGCGCGTCTTGGAGGTCGCGTCCCTCGGTGACGTGGCTGACGAGGAGGTAGCGGGTCTGGCGGTCCATGACGTGCCAGAGCCATTTCCACTCGCTTCCGTACTTGACCTTCATCTCGTCGCAGTTCCACTTGTCGCCGACGAGGGGACGCAGGCCCTCGGCGTACTCTGTGAGGACGTCCACGTAGCGCCGGAGCCACCGGTAGACGTTGACGTGATTGACCTGGAGGTCGTGGAACTGAGCGAGCGTGTCGGTGATCTGGCGGAGGCTGAGGCCCTTGAAGTAGAGGTCCAGGGCGAGCGTGACGGCCTGCGCCTCGCCCTTGAGCCGCTTGAAACCATCCTCGGGGACGAACTTCCGCCGGCACGGCTTGCACCACCACGCCTGCCGGCCGGTGGGGCAGCCGTAACGCGTGACCAAGGAGCGTCCGCAATGCGGACAAGAGGCAGGCGTTCCTTCGGTCGCGGGTTCTGGTTGCCGGACGCGGCTCGGCGGCTCCGGCTTTCGGGCTTCCCGTGCTTGCGTCAACTGTTCGCCCGCTGTCTTGGCGAGATGCAAGCGGACGGCGTGGATGTGCTTGCAAATGAGTCCACGTTCCCCATGGTCTTTGCAGGTGCAGCCCCATTGCGTCTTCCCGCGCTTGACCCGAAAGAGGCCGCCGCCGTCCTGGCTGCTCGGAATCCGCCATTCCGCCTTGCCGGCCTGCTCGATGGCAGTGCCGCTGGCGACGATGGCCAAGGCGCGGACTTGGCGGGTATCGGCGGGGTCGTACTCCATTGCGAGGCACCTGTTAGGCTCCTAATAGCATAGGTGCCTAATAAATCTTTAGGACCCTAAGCTAAAAGTACGTGCCCGGCCATGTAGGCTCGCGGTGAAACTCCACAGGCAGTTCAACCGACGAGTGAAGGGCAAGGAGTACTCCAAGTGGCTCCTCGTCATTCCGCCCGAGGTTGTGGGCGAACTTGGGTGGAGAGAGGGGGACGACCTTTACGCGCGCATCGCGCATGGCGAGCTCCGTCTCGGCCCCGCGAAACGAGAGCGGAGGACCGAATGAGACCAGCTTCTGTGATCATCGCGGTCCTCCTCGCGCCCGCGCTCGCGGGCCGTCTCGACGCGGGCCCCGCGTCCGCCGACGGCGCAGCCGAGCCCGGCGCGCTCCGCCTCACGTGCCCGACCCCCTGCCCGCGCGTCATCGACGACTCGCCCCTGCGCGCGTGGGAGCCGATGGTAGCGG
>JBQTJL010000081.1:0-19318 GCA_052387135.1 Methanobacteriota archaeon
CGCAGCGCAGAGCGCGCCGCCGAAGATCGCAAGGAGCGAGCCGGCCGCGACCTCGGTCCCGACCCGCTCGCGGAAGACGAGCACGCTCCCGGAAAGAGCCACGAGGGCCCCGGCCAGGGTCGCGCGGCGGAAGCGTTACTGGCCCACGGCGACCGCAAGGAGGAACGTAAGGAGCGGTGTCGTCGCAAAGAGGACGGATGCCGTCCCCGCCGGTGTGCGCACGAGGCCCCAGTAGAGGAAGGCGAAGTTGCCGCCGAACGCGAGCGCGCCAAAGAGCGCCGCGCCCCAGAACGCGGGGCCGCGGGGCATCGGGACCCGACGGAGCGCGACGATCGTCGCAAGGAGGAACATCCCGAGCGCGAAGCGGAACCCGCCGCCCCAGAACGGCGCGAGCTCGCGATTGCTGAACCGCACCGCGACGAAATTGCTGCCAAGAAGAAGCACCATCGCGGCGAACGCGAGAAGGACCGCCGGATCCGGACCGCGCCGCGCTTCGGCCACGAGGACGGGAGCCGCGACGCAAGCCTTAAACCGGTCGGGTCGGTACGGCGGACCGTGGAGTCCCCGGCGCCGCCCCGCCGCTTCCATCGTTCGTACGCCGTCCATTTCCTGTCGCAGGCCGGCGTCCATCTTGCGGGGATCTTCATCCCGTTGCAGGCGCACGCGCTGGGGGCCACACCGTTTGCGGTCGGCGCGATCGGGGCCGTGTTCGGCCTCTCCCTCTTCGTCGCGGCGTTCGTGTTCGGGCGGGCCGCGGACCAATACGGCCGGCGCGTCTTCATCCGAGGCGGCCTGCTCCTCTCCTCGGCCGCCGTGTTGCTGCATCTTCTCCCCGATTCGCCGTGGCAACTTGCGGCCGCGCGGGGCGCGTTCGGGGCGGCCGTCGGCATCTTCCCCGCGGCGCTCACGGCGTACGCGTTCGACAACCGGCGGAAGCTCGGCCGGTTCTCCGCGTGGGGGAGCCTCGGGTCTGCGGCGGGCGCGCTCGTCGCCGCCCTCGCCGGGCTTTCGCAGGGCGTGTTCCTCGGGGCGTGCGCGTTCCTCGCGGTCGCGTTCCTCGTCTCGCTCCGGTTCGACCACGCGTCCGACCGGACGGCGCCCGTGCCGATCTTTCCGTGGACTGTCCTCCGGAGGAACCGGTGGCTCTACCTTGGAGTGATTCTCCGGCACGTAGGCGCCGCGAGCGTCTGGGTGATCTTTCCGATCTACCTCGTCGAGGAGCTCCACGGGACGCCGGCCGCGGTCGCGGTCCTGACCGCGACGAACGCGGCGACCCAGTTCTTCCTCATGAACCAGGCGGACCGGTTTCCGGCGCGCGCCCTGGTCACCTCGGGCCTCGCGCTTTCCGCCGTGGTCTTCCTCGGGATCGCGTTCGCGACGGATTGGAAGCAGACCCTTCCGATCCAGTTCGTCCTTGCGGCAAGCTGGAGCGCGCTCTGGGTCGGGAGCCTGAAGGACGTGATGGCGCGGAACGTCGAGCGGGCGACCGGGACGGGCCTCCTTCACAGCGCGGCCTACCTTTCGAACGTCGTCGGTCCGTTCTTCGGCGGCGCGGTCGCGCATTTCGCCGGCTTCCGGTGGACGATCCTCGTCGCGGCGGGCCTCTGCGTCGTCGCGCTCGTCCTCTATAGGGTCTCCGCGCTCACGGAGGCACGGGATTAACTTTAAGCCGCGACCCATGCTTCTCGGGGCGAGGCCCAAGATCAAGATGCTTCCGATCCCGACGAAGTTCTTCGTGACCTCGGGGAAGGCCGTGAGCCGGGTTTCCGACCTCAATGCGTTCGACGAGGCGCTCCTCAACGCGGGGATCGGCGAGCAGAACCTCGTCCCGGTATCGAGCGTGCTCCCGATCGGGATCAAGAAGGTCGCGCGGCAGACGCTGCCCCGCGGCGCGATCACCCACTGCGTCCTCGCCCAGCAACGGGGCGCCGAGGGCGAGACGATCTCGGCCGGCATCGCGTGGGGGTTCCGGGCCGACGGGCAGGGCGGCTACGTCGCCGAGGGCCACGGCCACATGAACAAGCGGGCCCTCACAGAGGTCCTCCAGTGGAAGATGGAGGAGATCGCGAAGCTCCGCAACACGAAGCTCACGCAGATCCACTTCGCGGTCGAGGAGCTCTCGACCCCGATGGACAACTACGGGACGTGCCTCGGGGCCGTCGTGTTCCTGCAGTGATGTTGTAACAGTGATGGGTGATGGGTAATAGGTGAGGCGCGGTGATGCGCGGCATCAGCCATCACTTATCACACATCACAGAACTTTCGGGGACCCCCCCGCATCTTCCTTAAGCTTCTCCGCCGGTTGCCGTCGCGTGACGTACGTCGCCATCGTCTGCTCCGCCTGCGGCGCCCCGAAGCTCGCCGAGGCCCGGCACGAGTCCTCGGAGTGTCCGCGGTGCGGCAAGCGGATCGAGCTCTCCGCCGCCGTGGTCCTCGCTCGCGCCGAGTCCGTCGCCGAGGCCGAGGCCGCGATCGGGACGCACAACGCGAAGCTCGCCGGGGACGGCGCCCTTTACGCCCGCGACATGCGGCTCCGGCAGGCCCTCGCCGAGCCCCGTCCGTCGCGCCCCGGGTTCGACCGCGTGCTCCGCGAGGCGCGGGGCGTCTCCGGCGAGAACGACCGGGCCGACGCCACCGTCCGGGCGCTCACCCGAGAACTCGGGGGGTTCGACGCCGCGACGCTCGGCGACGCATTCGAGGCGCTCGGGATCCCGCGCGCGCGGGCCGAGGTCCACCTCAAACGACTGCTCTCGAAGGGCGACGTGTTCGAGCCGGCGCCCGGGCGATACAGGGCGGTCTGATGCCGGGCCCGCGGCGTCCTCTCGCCGGCCAGGTGGCCGTCGTCGCCGGCGCGACCCGAGGCGCCGGTCGCGGCATCGCGCGCGCCCTCGACGAGGCCGGGGCCACGGTCTACTGCACCGGCCGGAGCACGAAGGGACGTACCCCGAAGGGCCGGCCGGAGACGATCGAGCAGACCGCGAGGCTCGTCGACGAGGCGGGCGGGCACGGTATCCCCGTCCGTGTCGACCACCTCGACAAGAAACAGGTCCGTCGCCTCTTTGGGCGCGTCGATCGCGAACACGGGCGGCTCGATATCCTGGTCAACGACATCTGGGGCGGCGACGTCCTCACGGAGTGGGGGAAACCCTTCTGGGGTCTCGACCCCGAAGACGCCCGCAAGATGCTCGAAGCTGCGATCGTGAGCCACCTCATCACGAGCCGCTTCGGCGTCCCGATGTTGGTCGGGCGTCGACGCGGCCTCGTCGTGGAGCTCACGGACGGGGACACCTTCGCCTACCGCGGCAATCTATACTACGACCTCGTGAAGACGACGATCATCCGCCTCGCGTGGTCCCAATCGGTCGAACTCGCAAAGCACCGTGTCGCTTCGGTCGCCGTGACCCCGGGCTTCATGCGCTCCGAGGCGGTCCTCGACCACTTCGGGGTCCGCGAGGAGAACTGGCGGGACGGCGTGAAGAAGGATCCGTATTTTGCGGAATCCGAGACGCCGCTCTTCGTCGGGCGCGCGGTCGCGGCGCTCGCGGCCGATCGGGAAATCCTCAAAAAGACCGGGCGCGTGTTTTCGAGTTGGGCCCTCGCGAAGGAATACGGTTGCACGGACGCGGACGGACGGCGACCCGACTGGGGCCGGATGGCAGAAAAGATCTTCGCCGACCATCGACCGCTCGACGAGGGCTTCTACCGATATTGGAACGCATAGCGCCGACGAGGAGGGCCGAACCCGACGCGACCCTTTTGCCGTGCGGCAAAAGCGTCGACGGAAACGTCATCAGCTCGCTTCTGGCTCGCCCCTACGTGCCGGGGGTCCTCGCAAGCTCGGACCCCCGATAGGCCTGTTCCGGTCCCGCTCGGGCGCGAACGAAGCCGACGAGGAGGGCCGACGCTAGGGCGTCGCTTCGCTCCGCCCTGCGCCTCGCTCCCTTCGGTCGCTCGGCCCCGCGCCCGCAGGCCCGGCTCCGAGCCGAGGACGCGGGGAGGCCCGACGAGGAGGGAAGCCGCCTCCGGGAATTGAACCCGGGACCTACTCCTGTCCGGCGTCAACCGCGTACACGCGTCCGCGGACTGGCGTTACCAAGGAGTCGCTCCACCACTGAGCCAAGGCGGCGCTTCCGCGGCCCGAAGGCCCGCCCCTCATAAAAATGTTCGCAGCCGGATTGGCCCGCATTCTCGCGCGAAGAAAGGGTGGGGACGGGGCCCGCCCGCGGAGCCCCGTCCCGGGTCGCCTGGGTCACGCGGTTCAGAGGAACTCCGTCGTCGTCGTGGGGTAGAAACGGACCTGCACGAGTTTCGATCCGCTGTTATGCCAATCCCACCCGTACACGACGAGGTCGGCGATGTTGAACACCCACTCGCTCGCGTGGTACGTGCAGTTTGCGGCAAGATAGGCCGCGAGGTCGGCTCCGTCGACGAGGCCGTCGCCCGTGAGGTCTCCCGGGAGGTCGCCGAGGTCGATCTCCCCGTTGCCGTTCGTGTCATAGACCTGGTCGCAGACGTACCCGGTCCATGCAAAGAGCGCCGTGACGTCGAGCGCCTTGCTCTTTCCGGCGGTCCGGACGAGTTCCTGGGATTCGAGGTCGAACACGCCGCCGCTCGTCACGACGCCGGTGCCGAGGAGGAACGACTCGTCGCAGTCCACGGCATCGGGGAAGGTTTCGGTCCCCGTGTCGTTGCACGCCTCGACGAGCTTCGGGTAGAAGACCACTTCGCGGGGCTCGCCCGATTTCTGGGGCTTCGCGAGGATCCTCGCGTAGACCTGGTATTCGCCGGCCGGAAGCTGGACCACGGCCGGGTCCCCGTCGAACGTGCCGCACGCGTCGCGCGTGGCAAGGCCGGTCACGGCGGACTTCCGGTTCTGGACGATGTCGATCTCCGCGACTCCGTACTCCGGCACGAAGATCGAGGCGCCGCCCGACGCCGGATCGCACGCGAACCCCTCCTTCTTGCCGTGGATGTTCAGGTTGTAGTGCTCGCCGCTCGGGAACCCGTTGCTCCATGCGACGACGTCGGCGGGTTTCGCGGCCCCGACGAACGTCGCGGACGCGACGAGTACGGTCGCTAGTGCTATCGCTGGTCTGACGGAGTCCGGTAGAACCCGCATGGACGCCCTCTTGGAGACCCGTTTCTGTCCGGGTCTGCATTTCATCCTTTTCGGAACTACCCTGTCCTCGGTTTCCGTCGGTGACCCGGTGCAGGACGACTCTAGGCCGAGCGCCGCCTCCGGATGGCGACCGCTGCGCCGAGCAGCGCGAGACCCAAGGCCCACACGCCGGGCATCGGCACGCTATCGGACGCTCCCTCGATGCCGCCGTCATCGTCGTCCGCGGGACCTACCGGTTGTTCGAGCACGATGACCGCGCCCCACATCCCCGGATGGAGCTTGCAGAAGTAGTTGAAGGTCCCGGCCGTCGCGAACGTGCGGCGGAACTCCGGGTTGCCCGCGCCCGCAATCATGGTCCCGTTCGGTCCGGCGAAACCTTCCGGCGGCGGTCCCACGCGCGGGCTCGAGTCGAACGGGAACGCGTTCGTGGCGGAGGGCGGCGACGACGGGTCCGGCAGCGCGCCGGTCACCGTGTGGGGCTCGGCCGAGTGCTTGTTCGTCCAGACGACCGTCGTGTCGCCGCTTCCCCAGCCGGCGTCGACGAACACCGCGATCGGGCGCGTGCCGTTGCCGGCCCCGGTGCCCGGGATCGGCAGCGAGGGCCCATCGGACGCGTTCACGACCCGGACGGTCGCCTGCATCCCCGGATGGATCTTGCAGAAGTACGAGAAGGTCCCGGTCATGTTGAACGTGTGGTTGAAGCTCTGGCCCGGCATCAGGAACCCGCCGGGTCCGAACCACGCGGCCAGCGTCGGATCGTCCGGGCGGATCCCCGGGCTCGAGTCGAAGGCCGAGGGCCCCGGGGGCGACTGCGTGACCGTGTGCGGCGTCCCGCTATCGGCCTTCCAGACGACCTCGTCGCCTTCCCAGACGACGACCGTCTCGGGGTAGTAGCGGAGGTATGCGACGCCGGCCGCCTCGTCGTCCTTCCCGACGAGGACCTCGGCCTCGCCCGCCACCATCGGCGCGACCGCGAGAAGCGTTCCGATTCCGGCGAACGACAATAGCGCACGTCGCAGCATCGGTATCCCGCGGGCGGGAACGGATGCGCGCGGGATAAAGGATGCGCCGACCGCTCGTCGATCGTCTAGAGCGCCTCGCGGACGAGCGCCGCGATGTCCGTCGGGAACTCGGCGACCGGGACCTTCGCGTTCCGGAACGCCTCGATCTTGCTTCGCGCGGTGCCGCGGCCGCGGGCGATGATCGCGCCCGCGTGCCCCATCTTCTTGCCTTCCGGCGCCGACCGGCCCGCGATGTAGGCGAACACGGGCTTCGTCACGTGCTCCGAGACGTATGCCGCCGCCTCCTCCTCGGCCGTGCCGCCGATCTCGCCGACGAGCACGATCGACTTCGTCTCGCGGTCGTTCTCGAAGAGCTCGAGCGCCTCGACGAAGTTCGTGCCCTGGACCGGGTCCCCCCCGAGCCCGAGACAGGAGGACTGGCCGAGGCCCTGCTCCGTCATCGCGTTCACGATCTCGTACGTGAGCGTGCCGGATTTCGAGGCGACCCCGACCGGGCCCGCGGAGAAGATCTTGTTCGGGAGGATCCCGACCTTGGCCTTGCCGCCCGGGCTTGCCGCGCCGGGACAGTTCGGTCCGATCACGCGGGCGCCCTTCGTCGCGGCAAACTGCACGACCGCCATCATGTCGTGGACCGGGATGTGCTCCGTGATGATGACGACGAGCCGGATGCCGGCCTCCAGCGCCTCGAGCGCGGCGTCCTTCGCGTAGGGCGCGGGCACGAAGATGCAGCTTACGTCCGCCCGCTCGGCCGCCACCGCGTCCTTGCAGCCGTTGTAGACGGGGACGCCGTGCACGCGCTCGCCGACCTTGCCCGGCGTCACGCCGGCGACGACCTGGGTCCCGAACGCGAGCATCTGGGACGTGTGGAACTGACCTTGGTGGCCGGTGATCCCCTGCACCATCACGCGGGATTTCTCGGTGAGGAGAACCGCCATCTACGTCGCCCCCTTGGCGAGCCCTTCGCGCTCGGTCTTCACCGTGAGTTCCGCGGCCTCGCGCAGGTTCCGTGCCGTGATGAGGCCGGCGTCCTTCAAGATCTGCCGGGCCTCCTCCTCGTTCACTCCCTTGATCCGGGTCACGATCGGGATCGTGATGCGTTCCTCGTCGAGGACCGCCTTCACGCCCTTTGCGACCGTGTCGCACTTCGTGATCCCGCCGAAGAGGTTCAAAAGGATCACGGACGGTCGCGCCTTCGCGAGGAGCCGGAAGCAGACCTTCACCTTCTCGGGGTCGTCGGTGCCGCCAAGGTCGAGGAAGACGCCGCCCTTTCCGCCAAAATGCGTGAGCGCGTCGAGCGTCGACATGGTGAGGCCGGCGCCGTTTGCGATGACGCCGATCCGGCCGTCGAGCTGGACGAAGGCGATGCCCTGCTCGTGCGCCTCCGCCTCGAGCGCGGTGTGCTCTTCCGTCTTCGGCGCGATGTCCTTGTGACGGAACCCGGCCGAATCGTCGAGGACGACCTTTCCGTCCGCGGCGATCGCGCGGCCGTCGGCGAGGATCGCGAGCGGGTTCACTTCGACGAGTTCCGCGTCATATTTCGCGAACACCCGGTACATCCCTTCGAGCACCTTCGCGACCGCTTTTTTTTCCTCCGGCGACAAGGGCAACCGCGAAAGGATGTTGCGGATATGGAACGGCTGCAAGCCCGTAAGAGGGTTCACGGTCTCCTTCACGATCTTGGAATCCGCGACGCTCTCGATCTCGACGCCGCCTTCGGCCGACACGAGGAACAGCGGAAGGCGCGACGAACGGTCGACGAGGATGCTCGCGTAGAGCTCCTTCTTGATCGTGAGCCGCTCCTCGACGAGCACGGAGCGGACCGGATGCCCCTTGATCACGAGCCGAAGGAGCGCGTCGAGTTCGCGTCGCGCCTCGGCCTCGTTTGCGGCGAACCGGATCCCGCCGGCCTTGCCCCGGCCACCGACGAGCACCTGGGACTTCAGCACGACCGGCCACTCCGCGGCGCGGAGCTCCGAAGGAGCCCGCACCACTACGCCCTTGGGGATCGGCACCGATTCCGAGGCAAAGAGCCGCTTCGCTTCGTGCTCGTACAGTTTCACGCCCCGCCCAAGGTACTTCCTTGTTATCTACCTTGCTACCGACTTTCGGGATAACCCTGCTCGGGATAATTCATAATGGAGAACCGGAAGAGGAAGCGTCGCGCAGCTTACCGGCAAAGGAGAGACGCGAGGTCCCCTTAGGACCCGCGAGATGCCGCGGGGCTCGTAGAAGGGCAGCGACGAGTGGAACAGAGGGGAGACTCGGCAGCGATCGTCACCGCGGAGGCGCTCATCGTGGCGCTTCTGTTCCTTGGAGCCATCCTGTTCGTCCTCGCCGAGCCGGGGCCCGATTCGAGCCCCGCCGCGTCGAACGCCGATTCGGCAGACCTCCGGCGGCTCGCCGAGGACGCGCTCCTATCGCTCATCGAGCGTCCGTCGTCGGCCGCCGGCATCGAAGGCGGCGACCTCTCGCGCCTGGTCTTCGCGGCGCTGCAGGCGAACGCGAAACGGCAGCCGGCGACCGATCTCGAATCGAGCCTCGACCCGCTGCTTCCCGTCGGCATCCGGTACGCGCTCTACCTTGACAACGGCGAAGGGACGCTCCCCGTGTACGAGCCCCGGCCGCCGCCCGGCCAGTCCGAATCCGCTTCCGTGTTCCTCACGCCTTCGGACGGCTACACGTTCCTTGCCGCGGACGCGGGGAACGCCGGCGTCCCGAACACGCTCTCCGTCTACGCGATTCCCGTCCAGAACGGCCGCGTCGTCCGCGACCCGGGCATTCCCGTGACGGTGACCGTGAACGGGAACATGACGCCGCTCCTCGGTGCCCCGCGCGCCTGGAGCCTTGTGCGCACCGTGAGCACCGACCGATCTCCGCTCGCGGGCCTCTCCGTCGTCACGATCGAGCCGCTGGATGCCGCCGGCGCGCCGACGCTGTTCTTCGACCGCACGGCGTCCGTGAACACGACGTATGTGCTTCGCGTCGAGGAGCACGCAGGCCGCGCGGTCCCGGCCGGGACGCGGCTCGTGATCGACGTCCCCCGCGGGTTCGGCGCCTCCGCGACCGCCGGCGCGAACCCCGGCTGGACCGTCGTCGCAGGGACCACAGACGGGGCGCGCGGCGGCACCCTCGAAGCGACGTTGAACGCGTCGCTTTCCGGCGCGAGCCTCCCGTTCACGTTCACGGCGCCGTTCGCGGTCGAACCCTACAACTACTACGCGTTCACGGCCCGCATCGAGAACGGGGCCTCGGGGCGCGCCGAGTTCGTGGTGCGGACGCAAGGCCTCCCGTCGCCCACGGGCGCGGACCGCCGCTCCGTCGTCGTCTCCGCGCCTCGGCCGGCCGGCACCGGCGAGGCGGTCCCGTGGATCGTGCAGGTCGACAGCCCGTTCAACGCGTCGACGGTCTCGAGCGTCGTGATCGCGGCGCCGGCCGGGACCGGTCTCTTCTCCGGCGTCGAGGCGATCGAGCCCGCGACCGGCTGGACGATCTCCGGCGACCGCATCGCATGGGAATCGGCCGGGGTCCCGCGCGCGGTCGCGGCGGACGCCGCCTCCCAGTTCCGCGCGAAGGTGCGCGCGGCGGGCTCGCCCGTCGGCGCGGCGCCGGCAAGCTACGTCTCGATCCCGATCCGGTTCGACAACGGCCACCTCGCGAAGGTCGGGTTCGAGCGCGAGCCCGGCGTGTTCGAGATCGAGGTGCCCCCCGAGGTGTCCGGTCGGAGCGGCTACGCGGCCGGCGCGGGCGTCCACACGTTGACCTCCCTGGCCTCCCGGGCGGGGGCTCCCCTTCCCGGGGACGCGGCCTACGATGCGGCGGCGCTCCCGACCGTTCGGGACGCGCTCCGCACCGCCCGCGTGCTGCCCTCCCCGAAGACCCTCCCGCCGGGGGGCCAGGTGACGATCTCCGTCGACGTGTCGGAACTGCTCGTCCGCGTGAACGAGGAGCACGGCTTGGTCGACGTGACGCTCGAGACGCGCGTCTACGCCCCGTGGTCCCGCGACGACCGCGTGTTCGACCGGAACTGGTCGACGACCGTGTCCGCGGTGGGCTCGAACGGGATCTACAGCGTCGCCTACGACGTCCCGTCCGGCGCGCTGTACGGCCCCTATCCCGTCGAGGTCGAGGCCCGCTGGACCGTGCCCGGATCCGTGACCCATACCGCAAGGGTATTATCGTATTTCGAGGTTACAGCACGAAGCGGGCTTCCGACCGCTCCTCTGTACCGGGCCGACCTCGTCGTCTGGTCGGAGGAGTGGGACTAGCACCGAGGTCACGATGCCGCGGAAACCGGGGGAAGAGCGCGGCCAATTCCTCATCCTCGCCGGGATCATCCTGGTCTTGGCGTTCCTCGTCGCTTCGATCACGATCTCCGAGATCGAGGCGCAGCGCGCCGCGGCGGTCCGGGAGGTGCGGAACCCGCTCCTTGCCGAGTTCGAGTTCGTGCGGGCGGAGTTCGGGAAGTCGCTGAACGTGACCTTCTCGTCCTCGGACACGCCCGCCTCGTTCAACGTCACGTTCAACGACACGCGTTCGGTCCTCGCCTCGCTCGAGAACGGGCGCGGCCTCGAGTTCCACGCGGCCCTCGCCGGGTTCGAGCAGATCGCGAAGCAACGCGAATGTCCCCACTTCACGACGGACGCGGACGGGGGCTCGGGCGTCTCCTGCGGCGGCACCTACAACGTGAACGCGTACGACGGCGCGGGCGTGTTTTCGTGGACCTACGACGGGAAGAACGACGGGATCCTCCAGTTCACGGACGGGACGATCCGCGGCGCGGTCGTCTACATGTTCC
The DNA here is from genome assembly GCA_052387135.1 of Methanobacteriota archaeon. Classification (GTDB taxonomy): domain Archaea; phylum Thermoplasmatota; class SW-10-69-26; order JACQPN01; family JBQTJL01; genus JBQTJL01. Next base: position 10,937 of record JBQTJL010000081.1, read on the forward strand.
TTTCGGACTCGGGGAGCACGATCGAAGAGCACCTCGTGTACAAGCTCGGGAGCTGGTGACGCTGTCGAGCCGCCGTCCGCCGTGCGCGGGGAGCCGGCGGTCCCCGGGCGGCGCGCGCCGGCGCACGGCGCACCACGACCTGCGCACCGATGTCGCACAGGCGCAGGTCCTCGAGGCGCTCCTCATCGCCCTCATCATCCTCGGGGCGCTGCTTGCGATCTACCTTCGCTCGCCGCCGCAGGGCGAGGCGCCCGCGACCGAGCGGAACTCGCTGGAGACGCAGGCCTCGGACGCGCTCACCCTCCTTTCGGGCTTTCCGCTGAACGATCCCCTGTACGGGAACAACACGCTCGTGCGGCTCGTGACGGAGTCCCTGATGGGCAACTCGTCGAACCTGTCCGCGGAGCTTTCGCGGCTTCTTCCCGAGGAGAGCGAGTTCGCGGTCTACCTCTTCAACGGGATCGATGCGCGGCCGCTCTACGTCCGGGAACCGCCGCCCGGCGAGGCGGTCTCGGCCTCGATCGACATCCGGCCTTCGTGGTCGTTCGTGTTCCACGCGCCGGACTTCACGTTCGCGAACGACGGGGTCGACCTCAACGTCACGATCGTGCCCGTCTTCCACTCGACGCTGGTCGCGGACGCGAACGTCTCCTTCACGTTCGAGAACGGGCACACGAACTGGACCGGCGCGAACCGGACGCCGTCGGGGCTCCCGTTCCGGTCCGGAATGCCGAAGGCGAGCGCGGCGAACGGCTGGGCCGGCTGGGCCGGGAACGACACGAAGGCGTACGACATCCGGGCGAACTTCTCGCACCAGGGCGCTGCGCTTCCGGACCCGCGGAACCGCTGGCTCTACGACCGCGACACGGCGTACGAGGGGACGCTCGCGGGCCCGTACGACCACAACAAGACCGCTTCGGACCTCACGAACGCGATGAAGGACTGGTTCGACGAGTCGACCCACCTCTCCGTGTCCCCCGCGCTCGTCCCGCTCGGGTCGAGCGCGAGCGTCACGTGGGACTTCTCGGCCGCGGTCGGCTCGACGGTCGACACCGGCGCGGTCCAAGGCGAGGTGCAGAGCGTCCGCATCCGCGTCTGGGGCCCGGCGATGGCGGACCGCGTCTTCTTCGAGGACCCGGGCACCGGCGCATGGAGCGACCGCCGGACCGGCGGCCTTACTGGATCGATCGAGATCCCCGTGCCGCGGAACGCGACCTTCGGCCTTCACATCGTGGACGTGACGCTGCACAACACGCCGCAAGCGAGCCAGTCCCGCGCGTCCGAGGTCGCGCGCCGCGTCGAGACGTTCGCGGTGGGCGGGCTCGCCGGCGGTCGGGTCCCGGACCCCACCTACGCGGTCCAGCTCGTCGTGTGGCTTCCGGGCTGGGAGACATCTTCATGATGGGGCCGGCGGCGTCCGCGGCCTCTATTTGAGGGAATCGCTCAAAGCTTATTTCGAGAAGCGAGAGAGCCCTCGGTGCGGTCTCTACGGGGGATCCGGGCCGCGGGGTCATCATCGGGATGGGCGGGAACTCCGCCCGTCCGTTCTTTGCGAAGGGGGAGTCGATATCGGAGCGACCAGCAGGCGCCACGTCGGCCCGGGCGCGCGCGCAAGTGTGGGCGCGCTGCGGCGTCGGGACCATGGATCCGCAGGGATCCTCATCGGTCTTCTCGTGGCCCTGCTGGTCTTCTCGGCCGCCGCCGTGACGATGGGCCGCGTGACGCACGAGATGAGCGCGGGGACTTCTGCGAACGCGGACGCGCCGGACCTCCAGTCGCGCGCGGACAACGCGTTGCATCTTATCGTGACGAACGAGGGTCGGACCTCGGCGGGCGCCCCGACGTGGGACAAGACGCCGGACACCCTGACGCGCTTCGGGCTCGCGGACCCGGCCGGGGCGAACCGCCTCGCCCTGGACAAGGTCCAGATCCTCACGAAGGGGACGCTCGCGACGAACGTCACGAACGGCTTCCCGGACTACGACGAGGTCCGGAACGCGACGGATCTCAACGCCTACCAGTTCCACCTCCGGGCGTATCCTCTGCTCGTGGGCCTCGGGAGCGGCCAGTTCGTCCCGTACGACATCTCGATGGCGTACGTCGGCCACTACGAGCTCGAGAACGTCGACCTCGACGGCTCCGTCCAGTACACGACGTGGAACACGACCGGCTACGCGCAGGTGAACGTGACCGTCACGAACACCGGGACCGGCGACAACGTGTACCAGGTGCAGGCGACCCTCCGGATGACGAGCCCAGGGAAGGACGTCCGCCGCGACGGCTATTCGCTCCACCTCTGGCCGGGCGGCACGGACGAGGTGAAGATCCGCTACTACGACATGGATTGGGCGAACCACGCGTCCCAGAACGGCGACTACACGCTCCGCGTGAAGGTGATGGGCGTCTCCGGCAGCGCGTACGAGGACGACGACTTCGTCCTTCCGCTCGAAAAGGGGGCGAACACGTACAACCTCAAGGCGTACCCCGGCGGCACGTCGTACGAGCCGGGGGACAAGATGACCGTCTACGCGGACTCGTTCAACAAGAACGGCGACCGCGTCGCGGTGAACGACGTCCTCCTCGAGGTGCTCTATCCGAACGGGACCGTGTGGCAGAGCGACGCGGACGTCGACATCCCGAGCAACAAGGCCGAGAAGCGGGAGTGGACACTATCCGCCTCGGCCCCGGACGGCAACTACACGATCCGGACGACGAAGGGCGCCTTCGTCCTCGAGAACCGGGTGACGGTCGAGACCGACGACATCCCGGGCGGTGACAACAAGGTCTACGTCGAGAGCAACGCGTCGAAGATCGAGCGCCGGCTCCTCGACGACCTCACGTTGAATTTCACGAACGTAACGTACTACACGGACACGTCCGGCGACGTCTACCGCGACGTAAAAGACGACGCGGACAGCCTCGTCGGCGTCATGTCCGCGTACGACACGATCGTCGTCGGGACCGAGGTGTCGCACAACGCGATGAACGACCCCGGCTTCCGGCAGTCGATCGGCACGTGGGTGAACGACACCGGCGGCACGCTCATCGTGCTGGGGTCGGCGAACCAGAATTCGGAATGGCTCGAGAACCTCTACGACACCGGCTTGAAGACCGCGGGCGGCGGCGTGTCCGCGCCGGACCCGACCCATCCGCTGCTCCACACGCCGGAGGAGCTCGCGTACTTCAACTACCTCGACTTCGACTACGCCTGGCTCGTGAAGACCAAGGTGGTCGACCTCTTCACGTCGGTCCTCTTGAAGAGCACGGGCCCGCAGGGCGTCTACGCGAAGCTCGCGGTCTCGAAGCCCGGCGCGCTGGGGAACGGCACGTTGATCTTGACCGCGTACACGCCGGGGAACCTCACGGACCCGCAGGACATGGACGAGGCGCGGCGGCTCCTCCACAACCTCGTCGTCCACTCCTACAACATGATCTTCCTCGACTTCGGGCCCGAGATCCCGGCAAACGCGCTCGTTGCGACCGCGACGCGGCTCGTGGCGGTCCCGAACCCGATCAACCAGGATCCCCTGCTCCACCTCCGGCTGGTGATCTACGTCTGGCGGTGACCCGGTGTCGTTCCGAAGCCGTCTTGAGGCCATCGGATAACGTCTTTATGAGTCCTATAAGAGAGAACGAGGTTGGACCATGGCCGCCTCGCTCCTCTCCTTCATCGTGGCAGTGGGCGTCCTCGCGCTCGCCGGAGGGATGGTTCTCCTCACGACGTTCGTGTCCGTCCCGCCGGAGACCGGCGAGGACGAGGATCTGCGGGTCGTCGCGGTGCAGGCGCTGGACCTTCTTGTCACGACGCCGGGGACGCCGGCCACTTGGGAAACCGACCCGGACGGCGCGGACCGGGTGGGGCTCCGCATGATCGGCGCCGGGAACGAGGCGGACCTCGGAAAGTTCCGCGCCCTCCGCAAGGGCGGGTCCGCGGCAAGCGCCGCGAACGGGTTCGTGGACCACCCCGAACTCCTTTCGGCGCTCGGGCTTTCCGGGTACAACGCGAGCCTGCGCATCACGCCGATCTACCGCGAGGACCCGTCGACCGAGGCGTTCCTGCGGCGCTACGCGGTCGCGTACATCGGTGACCTTACCTGGAACAACGCCGACGTGACCGCGGAAAGCGCGGCCTCCGTGAAGGAGAGCGCGGCCCTCGGCGTAATCAAGGTCCGGTTCGAGAACCGCTCGTACGACCCGGTGCGCTCCGCGGTCGAGATCGACGACGCCGGCCCGACCCGCGGCGACAAGTACGTCGATTCGAAGAACTACCTGCAAGACCACTTCCTGTTCCGCCTCCAGAACTGGAGCTACCGCGACGGGTCGAACGCGGGTGCTGCCGCATGGGACCTCCGGAACGTCACGGCGGCGGGCCAGAACGGCGTCTCCGCCGCGAGCGCGCCGCGTGTGCTCACGCCGTCCAGGCCGTCCGGCGGCGCGTGGAGCTACAACGCGTCCCGGCCCGCCGTGGGCACCGCGTACGTGAACGTGACGACGCCTCGGATCGACATCACGAACGCGACCTCGGTCGCGCTCGAGTTCCGCCACTTCGCCTCGGGCGCGACGAACGTCGTGTCGACGCTCGTGCCGCCGGTGACGACGTACACACCGTGGGACTACGGCGTGGTCCTCGTGTGCGTCGAGGACCCATGCAAGGACGCGACGAGCTGGTTTGCGTATCCGAACCCGGCCGCGCCGAAGATCTACAACGCGAGCGGCACGGGCGCGTCGTTTGCGACCGAGGGCATCGACCTTACGGCGGCGCTTCCGCCCTGCACCGTGGGCTGCAATCCCCTGAGCCTCTCGGTCCGGTTCCAATGGCGCATCCAGGCGGCGCCGGCAGCCGGCTCGCTCGTCGGCGGCTTCCAAGGCTGGTTCGTCGACGACGTGAAGGTCCAGGGAGCGGTCGGCGGCGCCCAGCGGACGTTGTACGAGAACACGAACGAGCCCGCGACCGGCCGCTATCGAGGCGTCGTCGTCGGGTCCGACGCCGACTACGGGCAGATCAACGACCAGACCATCGCGGACCGTCTCGCCGAATGGGTCGCCGCCGGAGGCCATCTGTACATCCTCGGGGCGGAAAGCCAGCAGGTCCCAAGTTTCCTCGCGAAGGTGGGCGTGACCGGCCTCGACACGGACGACTGCGGCACAAGCTGCACGTCGATCTACGCGATCCCGCCGGCGGGCACGGGCGCAAACTGGCTCGTTGCCCCGTACACGCTCGATTGGGCAGGCTATAACGGCCTGTTCAGCGGAAAGGTCTATTCCGGCGTGAACGGGACATTCGATCCCGTACTCTACACGTTCAAGAACCAGGACTGGAAGGCCGTTACGTACCTTTCGAAAGAGGATGTCTATGGCAAAGGCCGGATCCAGCTCACGGGCCTCTTCCCGTACCTGTTTGCGGCCGGCGAGTCCGAGCGGCTCCTCGTGAACAGCATCTTCTACAACGTCGATGCGCACTTGTTCGCATCGCTCGGGCCCGAACCGCCCCGCTTCACGCCCGTGGGGAGCGCGCAGCGGACGATGCTCATCGAGCGGAGCGCGACCGAGTCGTTGGGGCCGGTCGAGCTTCGGCTCGTGTTATACGTCTGGAAGGAGGGCAGCTAGTAGGGAAACGTCGGCCGACGGGGTCGGGAGGGGAAGATGGGAAGATTCCGAGCCATATATAGAGAATCATACGTAGTAAGAGCGGCCGTGGCGCCGCTTCCGGGTGACAGAGCGGCCGCGCCGCTCCTCACGTTCATCGTGGCACTCGGCCTATTCTCGATCACGTTCGGAGCGATCCTCTACTACACCGACGAAGTCACCGTCTCGCCGCAGACGGGCCGGGGCGAGGAGCTCCACGGGATCGCGCAGGCGGCGCTCGACCTTCTCATCGGGACGCCGGGCGTGCGCGCCGAGTACCAGGACCCTCCTCCGATCCCCCCCTCGCCGCGACCTCCGAACGCGATGATCGCATGTTATTGGGAGGACCTCGTCGCGTTCTCGAACGGGCAGGATTTCCGGACGCCTCTCACGTACGGTTTCCTCACCACGGCCCCCCAGACGATGTGGGTCCGCATCGAATGGGCCCACTACAACCATTCGGATACGAGCGACATCACGAAGCTGGTCGTGATGGAGATCCACCTGCTCCAGAACGGCGATATCGAGTGCCTGCTCGAAACGGTCCTCAACGACTTCGACGGCCGGCCCACGGCGTCCGGCATCGAAGACCAGGCCGGGTCGGTCGGCGTGCGATACAAGCACGGCGAGTTCGGGGCCGCGAACGTCGGGTTCCGGTTCCGCCGCGGGCCGCCGGCGGCGAACAACGCGTGCGAAGTCCCCGGACCGGACGCCGGCGGATATGTATGCGAGGCCGCCACGGTGCTGCCGCTCGGGCTTTCGGGGTCCGGGTCGTCATCGTGGTTCGGAGCGGGCGGCCAGACGCAGCGCGTGGACCTGCCGTTCCGGTTCACGTTCTACGGGCGTACGTACCAGACCGTGTTCATCGGAGGCGAGGGCCTCCTATGCTTCGTCGAGTCCTCGTGCGGCGCCGCCTACGAACGCCAGGACGGATCGTGGCGGACCGCTGGCCCTGCATGGGAGGCGAACCCCGACGCGTACCTCTGGCGTCTCGGCCTCCTGCAACCGGGGTCGGAGCACACGCTGAAGATCGAGAAGTTCATGGCGCTCCGGAACGCGACGAACGGGACGAACGCGACGAACAACGCGGTCGACCTGCAGCAGTTCCTCGCGGCGACCGGCCTTACGGGCTACAACATCTCGCTCCGGACGTGGCCGCTCTTCGGGAACGAGGCGCCGGGCGCGGTCGACGACCTCTGGGACACGCGCTTTGCCTACCTCGGCGAGATCGGATGGACCGGGACCGGGCCCTCGGGCGAGACGTCGGCCTCGATGATCGAGTCCGGCTACCTCGACCGGATGGAGATCGGGTTCGAGAACGTCACGTACGACCCCGTGGGCTCGTTCGCGAACGACGCTTCGTGGCAGCGCGGCGACAAGTACGCGCTCGACCTCGATTACTTGAAGAGCGGCTTCGTCGGGCTCCGGCTCGCGGGGTGGGGCTACAACCAGTCCGCCCGGGCGCCGGGTTGGCATGTCGAGCGATGGAACGGGACCTTCGACACGGCGGTCGCACCGACCGCGCCGCACGCCGCCACGCTCTCGGTGCCCTCCGGCTCGTCGTGGAGCTACGCCTACGCCCGACCTTCGTCGGGAAGCGCGTTCGTGAACCTCACGACGCCCCCGGTGAACCTCACGCTCGCCAAAGACGCGAAGCTCTCGTTCCGGCAGTTCGCGGACGGAAAATACGTCCCGGGCTCGAACCGGCCGCCGGGGCCGCCGACGATCACCACGGTGTCGAACGGGACGTCGTCGATCCAGATCGCGTGGAACGCGCCCGCGGACACAGGCGGCGGGAACATCACGGGCTACTACGCGTACCGCCGGCTCGCCGCGTACCAGCTCGGTGGATGGGTCTGTCCGGGCCCGCCGATCGTGCCTCCGGACGCCCAGAACCTCTACCGGACCCTCGGGAACGTCACGAACCACGTCGACGCGAACGTCGCGAGCTCGAGCCAGGCCGATCCCACGTCGCAAGGGTACTGCTATTCGCTCACGGCCGTGAACTCGTTCGCCGAATCGACGACGACCTCGGTGGAACGCTTGGGCGTCGCGAACGCGACGGCGCGCGTACCCGGCGCCCCCGTGAACGTCATCGCCGCGGACGCGATCCAGAAGCTCGTCGTAAGCTGGCTTCCGCCGTTCACCGACGGGAACTCGACGATATCGCAGTACCGCGTCTACCGGGCCCAGACCGCCACGTGCGCGGTCGGCGTCTATGAGTTCCAGGCGTCGACCACGAGCACGTTCTTCGAGAGCACGAACGTGACGGTGGCGGTCCCGTACTGCTTCGAAGTACGGGCCGTGAACGGGATCGGCGAGGGCGCAGGCCAGCGGACGACCGGTCCCGCGACGCCGACGACGCCGCCCCCGCCGTGCGCGGGGGCGCGGCCGCCCACGACGCCGCTCGTCGTGCAGGCGAGCCCGGGCGACGACCGGTTGAACGTCTCGTGGACGACGCCGTCGGATCCGGGATGCCGTTCCTCCGGCGGCGCCGCCGTGATCTCCACGTACCGCCTCAACGTCACGGGCTCCGGCGGCGGCGTCACGTCCGTCCTCACCGGTCCCGTCACCTACTACATCGTCGCAGGGCTCTCGCAAGCGCAGACCTACACGATCAACGTCGCGGCCCACAACGACAACGGCGTCGCGAACGCGAACCAGAGCTATCCCTCGTCGAACGTCGTGGGCGGCCCGCGCGGGCCGCCCGAACCGCCCCCCAACGGCGCGGCCCCCCGCGGCCCGCAACACCACACC
>JBQTJL010000082.1:0-7466 GCA_052387135.1 Methanobacteriota archaeon
CCCAGGAGTACGATCTGGCTCTTCGCCTCGGCCGAGAACTTCCTGCGCCTCATACCCGTCCCTCCTGGACCGGAACGGGTTCGACCGACTTGGCCGTTTCCGGTCTCATTTTTTCAGAAGCGGAACGGTCCTGCTCACGCTGGTGCTCAACCGAGCGTGGGCGCCGCCGGAGACGGTGCCCCGTCCGTAGGATATATATTCCCACACGCGGCATATACTAACGTATGCCGACGACCATCCGCCTAGAGGATGCGGTGAAGCGCGAGCTCGACCGGCTCCAAGGGGACATCCTGGCCGACCGCGGCGAGCGACTGAGCCACAGCGACCTCCTGGCGAGGCTCCTCAAGTTCGCGCGGCTCCACGAGGACGAGGTCCTCGGCGGCGCGCCGGAGGAGCCGCCGTCCCGGCGCGACATCGACCGGCTCCTCGACCGGGTCCCCGACGTTCGCGCCCGTGCCCGGGCGCGCGATGTCGACGCCGCCCTTTACGGAGACCGGCCGTGAACCCGCGCGGCGGGCCCCGGCGCCTCTTCCTCGACACGGGCGTCCTCTTGGCGACCGTGTTGCCACGGGATCCCGACCATGAAGTCGCCGTCGGGGTCCTTCACCGCCTCGGCGACGGGGAATGGACGTCGGCCTTCACGACCGACTACGTGCTCGCCGAGGCCTTCAACTTCCTGCGGAGGAAGGTCAGGCGGAGGGCCACGGCCGAGGCGCTTGTCTCGCTCGTCTTCGGGGCCGACGACTTCGTTCCCGTCGTGGCCTCGGTGCTTCGGGTCCATTCGGGCCGCTTCGCGCGGGCCCTCGAACGGTACCGGCGGGAGCACGACCGGGGACTGTCGCTCACCGACTGGACGAGCGTCGCCACGATGCAGGACGCGGGCATCGCCATGATCGCGACGTTCGACGCCGCCTTCCGAGGCGTGGTCGAGGTCGTCGACGGCGCGCGGTAGTCGCTTTCGCGGGCCTAGCCTTTCTCTTCGAGGCCGCGACGCACCCGGGCGAGCGTCTGCTCGAGACGCGGCGGCCAGCCGCCGACCTCGCGCGCGGGCTCGGAGCCTCCGTTCCGACCCCGCTTGCGCGGGTCCACGTCACGCGCCATCTGGGCGCCTTCGCCGTCCACGCGCCGCCTGGAACGCCGAAGGAGGCGCTCGAGCGCATCCGTGCGAGCCTGTAGGTCCGGCGGACCGAAAGGGCATTGACCTGCCCGAGCCATCCTGGGTCCGGTGACCCGATGGTCCGCAACTATGTCTTCTTGATGGCCCTCGCCGGGTTGAACGTGGCCGCGCAGGGAGCCTCGGCAGGGCTTCCGATCTATTGCATCATGTATCCGTGCCCGTAGGCGCGCACAACACCGTTACCTTCGAAGAAGCGCCCCGCGGATCGCTTCGCGAGGTTCGGGCTCGCCCCATGCGGCCCCTTCGAGAACGAGCGAGCACGCGGTCCCTGTGCATCGATCCGCGGTGAGGGCCTCGATTTCGATCCGTTTCATGGAGATGCGACGTCACGCCTCCGAAGGCGCCGGCGGGTCGCGAGCTGCGACGGCCCGACGGAGCGCCGCGCCTCGGGACCACGTCCACGAAAGCCGCAGCGGGACACCGAGTGCCCTGGAGACGGTGCACTGCTTCTCGGTCTGCCCGAGGACCCGTTCCACGGCCTCGTCGGGCGCGATCGAGTCGAACGTGAGGCTCGCGCGGATGTCCTTGAAGACGCCCCGTTCGAGTTCGCCGGCGACCAGGACTTCCCGTACGTGGTAGCGGCGTCCGGGCGGCGCCCCGATGCCGTGACCGTTTGTACGGAAAACGGGGCCGGATCGAACCCGGAGCGTTCTTGGCCCTCGCCCGGTTCCTCCGCCGCCTCGCCGCCGGCTTCGACCACCGACGGGGACGCCGACTCGCGATCGGGCGGCTCGCCCCCACGGAGAACCCCGTCATGACGCGCCCAAGGGAGGACGGCCGACCACCGAGAGTCATTGAGGACTGTCGGCTCTGATCCGCGACCTCGTCCTGAACGACGGAAAGGCTCATGAACCACGGAGTCGCATGGCATCCTGATGATGCACGAGTCCGGGTCGATGTGGGCCATGATGACCTTGATGTGGCTCTTCTGGCTCCTCGTCCTGGCGGGCCTCATCGCGCTCGTGGTCCTTGGCGCGCGCGCTCCGCGCGTCCCCGGCTCCCGCCGCGACGCCGTCGCCTGTCGCGACTCCCCCGGTCTCGGGGCCGAGCCTCCAACCTTCGGCGCCCGGCCCGCCCCGGCGCCGTGACGTCGACCTCTCGCTGCTTGACGCCGACGAGCGGCGGCTCGTGGGCCTCGTCCGGGACCGCGGGGGCGACGTGACCCAGGGCGATCTCGTGACGCTTTCCGGATTCTCGAAGGCCAAGGTGTCGCGGGTCCTCGACCGACTCGAGGCGAAGAGCCTCGTCGTGCGTCTTCGAAGGGGCATGACGAACAGGATCGTCCTCGCCCCGGCGGAACCCGTTCCGTGAAACGGGTTTCACGAAGGAAAGATACGTCGTTTCGACGATAGGCCCATGGTGATCCCATGAAAGGGAAGACCATCCTCATCGCAGCGGGCCTGGGTCTCGTCGTCCTCTTGGTCCTCGTGGTCGGCGCCGTCGCCGCCACAGGCATGGGCGAAGGCATGATGGGCATGGACATGTCCGGCATGATGGACCATTGTCGTGCCATGATGGCCCGCTACTGAGGCAGGAACGGGAAGAACGTCCGCACGAAGACGTCGATTCCGGCCGTGACCGAGTAGGCCGTCCAAAGGCCGACCACGAGCGCGACGCCGCCCGCGATACGCTGCATCGACGGGCCCGCGGCGACGAGGCGGCGGACAAGACCCTTGCGGGCGAGACCGACGGCCATCGTGACCCCGATCATGAGGAGCGCCATCGTGAACGCGGCGACCGCGAAGGCGATGAGCGCGACCGCGGGCTCGGGGAACGTGAACGCGTACAACATCAGGGCGAGGAGGAGGGGCCCCGTGCAGCCGATTCCGGCGGCGCTGTAGAGGAAGCCGTACGCGAACATGGCCCGGCCCGAGGCCGACGTGTCGGGATCCGGCGTACCGGTCTTCGGCTGGAGCGCGTGGAACCTGCGCGTGAGCCACCCGGCGCGCCCCAAGAGCATCCCGAGGCCGAGCATGGCTACCGCGAGGCCGGCCGCGACCCGGATCCCGAGGAGCCACGCCGGGTCCTGCCGCGGGTCCGGCTGGAACGGGGCTTGGGCGCGGAGCACCGCGACGATGACGCCCGCGCCGAGGACGACGAGGAGCAGGCCGGCGGCAGCAGCGGCGCCAAGCCTGAGGAAGCGCGCCGTCCGCCGTTCCCCGGCCCCGGCGGCCACGACGTAGGAAACGTACGCGGGGAGGAGCGGGAACGCGCATGGGGAAAAGAACGCCGCCACGCCGACCACGAAGGCCAGCGAGACCGCGCCGGCAACCGTCGCGCCGCCGGGTTCCATGATGGTCGGGATCGCACGCAGAAACCCGACTTCGTATCCTGCGTAGGCCACGAGTCCGGCGGCGACGAGCACGGCAGCCGCCGCCATCCAAGGCCTCAAGGGGACACCCGCTTGCGGGAGGCCGCTTCGCGAAGCCGCGCCACGAGTTCGGCTTCGTTCGGCGCCTTCCCATGGAACTCGAGCTTCCCGTCGATGACGATTCCGGGCGTTGACCACAACCGGTGCTTCACGGCGATCTCGGGATGCTCCGTGACGTCGACGATCCGGTACGCGAGCCCGGGAAATTCCTCTTGCTGACGCGCCACGAGTTCCGCTAGGAGCCGCTTCGTGCGCTCGCACTTCGCGCAACCGGGCGCCGTCAGGATTTCGACCGCGGGCATCGAAGGAGGGTAGACGGACCAACTTGATAAGTCTTACGATGAATATCGTAGCGCTACGGAATCCATTATATGTTCGCGAAGCGTACGGAATGCCATGGCTTCCTTGTTCGAACGGTCGCCGGCCATCCGCGAGGTCGTGGCGACCGATGGGGCGCGGTCCCGCGCGCTGGGTGACCCTCTCCGGGTCGCGCTCCTCCAACTCCTCTCCCACCGGCCCCGGTCGATCGACGAGATGGTGACCGGACTCGCCGGACTCGGGCACCGCAAGGCCCCCACGACGGTGCGGCACCACGTCGAGGTGCTGAAAGCGGCCGGTCTCATCGAGCTCGTGCGGGTCGAGGAGGCCGGCGGAGGCATGCTGAAATATTATGCGGCCACGGCCCGCGTCCTCGACTTCCGCCTGTCTCCCGAAGCGGATGAGACGTTGAAGCCCCTCGTCGAGGCGGCAACGGGAAAGACCACGGAGTGGGCTCTGGACCTGCTTCGCAAGCACGACTCGGCGATCGAGGAGGTCGCCCAAGGCATGCGGCCGTGCAGACACTGCCGCACGCAGCACTTCAAGGAATACGTCGTGATCAAGGTGTTGGAGCGGGCCCTCGTGGCCTCCATGGAGGACGATCGCGTCCGGCGCGCGCTCGGCGCGCCTCCGCCCGGAGGCAAGGAAGGATGAACCTCGTAGACCGGCTCGTCATGCTTCGATGGACGGCCTTCGGCGCGTGGTGCATGGCGTGCATCCCCATGGCCCTCGCCGCCGCCGTCGCGCTCGCCGCCTTGGTCGGGCTTGCAAGCGTGCGGACCGTATCGACGCCGTTCGACGCTTTTCTCACGACCTGGGGGCTGCCAATGAGCGTCGCGTCCGTGATCGCCCTCGTTGCGGCGTCGAGGCGTGCGCCCCTTCCCGCAATGGGGCTGATCGCGGCGGGCGGGGCTTCGTCGGTCGTGGCGATGGCGCGCATGGAGCGGATGCAGGCGACCGCCACAGATCCGAGCGGCATGTCCGGGATGATGGGCGCCGGCATGTCTGGAATGGATGCCGCGGGCGCGGCGCCGCTCCCTCTGGTGGATACGCTGCTCATCGTGGCCGGAATCGGCCTCCTCGTCGGCGGCTTCGTGTGGTCCATGCGATCGCGGCGAAGCATCCGGTCCGCGGCCTGACACGGCTTCACGCACGCCGGGCCGCCCACTCGAGCAGCGGGATGAGCGCGTCCCGCAGCGCCTCGCCGTCTTCCGTGAGTGTGTACTCGACGTGCAGGGGCACGCCGGGGAAAGCGCGCCGGTCGACGATCCCGAGCCCTTCGAGTTCGCGGAGACGATCCGTGAGCGTCCTCGGCGAAAGATCGGGGAGCGCCGTCTGGATCTCGTGAAAGCGGGTCTTCGGCTTGTTGCCGATGATGCCGACGACCAAGAGTGACCACTTTTTGCCGAGCGCCTCCATCACGTCGTCCAAGGGGTACACGCAATATTCCCGTCCGCCCTTCGTGATGACGCACATGTCGTCCCGGGAGGCGCGGGCTTTCCGGCGCCGTACTGCAGGGTCGCGCAGCAAGTGTACCGGTGCTCACATGCGGCTTCTTGCCATCGGCCGCCATACGTACTATGCAGATGGAAGTACTAAGGCCTTTCTCCCGCGGACGGGTCGCGGCGAACGCGACCTACTTCGGAGGGGCCCTGACGGCGGCGTTCCTCGCGGCCTGCTGCGCTGGGCTCTTGACGCTCTTCGGCGTGACCTCGGCGGTCGTCGCCGTGGGGGCCGTCGAGCTCGATCTCGTATCGGACTACGTCTTGTTCCCCGCGCTCGGGGCAAGCCTCCTCCTCGCGTACGTGGGGTATCGGTGGAAGGCACGATGCGAGAGTGATGACGGTTGAACGAAGAAAAGTCGATGCTCATCGTAGGCGGCGGCGCCGCCGCGTTTGCCGCCGCGACGAAGGCGGCCGATCACGGCGTACGGGTCACCATGGTGAATTCGGGCCTGCCGCTCGGCGGGACGTGCGTGAACGTCGGCTGCATGCCCTCCAAGATGCTTCTCGAGGCCGCGAAGCGGTACCGGGAAGCCGCCCACCCGTCGTTCCTCTACGACGGATGGCTGAAAAGTTCGGCCTCGCTCGAGTGGCGCGAACTGAAGAGCGCGAAGGACCGGATGGTCGCGGCCGCGCGTCGCATGAACTACCACGACGTGATCGAGGCGCTCGGGAACGTCACCCTCGTCGAGGGCCGGGCGCACTTTACGGGGCCGAAGGAAGTGAAGGTCAACGGGGCCCGCCACGCGGGCGACGTCGTCATGATCGCGACCGGGGCGAGGACCCTGATCCCACCCGTGCCGGGCCTCGTAGAGGCCGAGCCCCTCACGAACGTGACGGCGCTCGAACTCGAAGACGCGCCGCGATCGATCGCGGTCGTCGGCGGGGGGCCGCTCGGTCTCGAGTTTGCCCAGATCTTCGCCCGCGCCGGCGCGGAGGTGACCGCGGTCGAACTCATGGGGCGGATCCTTCCCCAGCACGAGCCGGAGATCGGCGAGGAGCTCGAAAAGCACATCGCCCGCGACGGCATCCGCGTGAAGGCGGGCTGTCGCCTCGTGAAGGTCGAGGGGGGTCCCGGTGAGACGAAGCTCTATGATTCCGGCGGTTGCATCGCGACCGTGGACCGGGTGCTCGCCGCGACCGGGATCCGGCCCAACACGGATGGGATGGGCCTTGAGGCGGCGGGCGTCGCGCTCGGCAAGGGGGGCTTCGTCGATGTCAACGAGCGCTTCGAGACGAGCGTCCCCGGGGTCTTTGCCGCAGGCGACGTGACGGGGAAGATGCCGCTGGAGACGGTGGCCGCTCGCCAGGGCGCGCTCGCGGCCGAGAACGCGATCACGGGCAGCGCGCGCACGATCGACTACGATCTGGTGCCACACGCGGTCTTCACGGACCCGCAGGTCGCGGCGGTCGGCTGGACCGAGGAGAGGATGATGCGGGAGCTCGGGACTTGCTGGTGTCGCACGCTTCCGATGGAATGGATCCCCAAAGCGCACGCGGTCGGCGACACGCGGGGCCTCGCAAAGCTCGTGGTCCACCCGGACACCCGGAAGATCCTCGGCGCCCACTGCGTCGCCCCGAACGCCGCCGACATCATCCACATCCCGGTGCTCGCGATCCGGGCCGGCATGACGATCGACGACCTTGGCGAGACGACGCACGTGTTCCCGACGTTCTCCGAGGTCTGGAAATTCGCCGCGCTCGCGTTCGACCGCGACCCCGAGACGATGAGCTGTTGCATCGTATAGGAGGCGAACGGATGGACCCAAACGAACTCCTCGCGAAGTGGACACGACGGAACGACTCCATGCCGCGCGCGCACCGCGGGTTCGCGTACGCGGTCATGGACGCGATCGCAGCGGGCCAAGCGCCCACCGTCGACGGCGCGGCCGCACGCTGCGGGATGGGGCCGGCGGAAGCCCGAAACGCGGCCGACGCGCTCGTCGAGGCGGGTCTCATGACCGTCGACGGCGATAGGATCACCGGAGCCCTCGGCCTTTCGGCGGTGCAGACTCCGCATCGTTTGACCCTGAACGGGCGACCCCTGCACGCGTGGTGCGCAATCGATGCTGTGGGAATCCCCGCCGCCCTCAGGGCC
>JBQTJL010000083.1:0-3340 GCA_052387135.1 Methanobacteriota archaeon
GACGGTGACGCCCGGCAGGTTCCGGGCGGCAAGGTGGACCTTCGCGCCGGCGCGCGTCACGACGAGGATGCTCGTCGGCGTGCGGCGGACACGGCCGCGCATCTTGCCGCGGCCGGCGCGCACATGCGTGCCGTCGCGCGCGCGTTCGACGTCGGTCCAGATCCCGAGCTTCTCGAGGACCGGGACGAGGTCGGTCGTCTTCGCGATCTTCTCGATTGCGTCGTCGACCACGAGGGGAAGCGTGAGCTTCGCGTCGAACTTGTGGCCGCGCGCGGACACGATCTCCTTGTTCGCCGCGGCCGCGAGCGCGGAGCGGACCGCCTTCGCGTTCTCCTTCACGTTGATCTTCTCGCTCCAGTCCTTCTCCGCCTTCGGCGGGTGGGACCGGCGGCCGCCCACGGCGTTCGGGACGAAGCGCGCAGGGCCGCCCGCGCGGAGCCTCGGCGTCCGGGCCATGCCGCGGCCGGGCCGCGTGATGATGACCGCGCGGCGCTTGCCCGCCTCCTTGTAGGCGCCGTAGGGCTGGCGCGCGTTCGCGCGGCTCGTGTTCACGGCCTTCCGGATGAGGTCGGGCCGGAACTCCTCCGCAAACGACGCGGGAAGTTCGAGGCTCGCCTTCACGGACCCGTCGAGCTTGTAGACGTTCACGCTCGCCATGTTCAGGCCCCCTGCTTCGAGGCGGTCGAGATGTAGGCGATCTGCGGTTCCGCCTTCACGCCGGCGGTGTAGCGGACGGCGTCGCGGAGGCGGATGATCCTCCGGGCCGGGCCCGGGACGCTGCCAAAGAGAAGGAGGTACTTGTTGCGGACCACGCCGTAGCTTACGAAGCCGCCCGCGGGCGTGATCTCGGCGCCGTCTACGCCGACCTTCACGACGCGCGTGTTGTGCTGCGTGCGGTTATGATAGCCCGTCTGCCCCGGCATCGGGACCGTCGAGCGGATGAAGTTCGGGTGCCACGGCCCGAGCGGCGAGGTGTCGCGGCGGTTCTTCGAGTTCTTGTGGGACTGCTGCTTCACGCCCCAGCGCGGGACCGAGCCCTGGAACCCGTGGCCCTTCGTGACCGCGATCGTGTCGACCATCGCGCCGGCCTGCGTCCACTCGGCGACGTCGATCTCTTTGCCGAGGAGCCCGACGGCGTAGTCGATGCGGGGCTCGAGGGCGCCGCCGCCGACGCGGATCTCCATGATGTCGGGCGCCTTCTGGCCGATGCCGGTGACCCGGTCCGGCTGCGTGTAGGCGAGGACCCGGACGTCGTCCAGGTCGCCCTTCGCTTCCTTCGCCTTCGCGACCGCTGCCGCGGCGTCGGTCTCCTTCTTCGGGAGACGCACGCGCTCGGAAAGCAGCGGGTCGAGCTCTTTTGCCCAGATCTCGCCCCAGGTCTTCAGGCCGTAGGGCGTGCGGGAGTAGAATCGGACGGCGGCGACGCGCATCGGCGGCGTCTCGAGCACCGTCACCGGCATGTGGACCTCTTGGCCCGAGGTCGTGGAGGTCGGCCGGTAGTCGACCACCATCGCGTGCGTCATGCCGGCCTTGTAGCCGGCGAAGCCTTGGAGCCGCGGCGCGTCGCCGTCGGGGGCCCATGCCTCGATCCGCGGCACGGGGCGCGGGGCGCGCTTGCGCGGGCTATACCCATGGGAGCCTCGCTTCGGGTGGTGGCGTTTCGCCATGCGTCACACTATCCTCTCTCTGGCCCGACCAAGGACCCTCGACGGGTCCCGCGGCAAGCAACTCGCGTTGGCCTTGCGTCCGACCGTGACGCGGGTCGCCGCCGGTAGAAGGCCGAAGGCCGAAGGCCGTGGGCCGAAGGCGGCGCGTGGGGTTCCCGAAGGATTGCCCCGGTCGCGTCTGGTTGGGACGGGATTCGAGATGTACGGCCCGGATGATGCGACCTGTATTTAATCGTGACGCTGAACGGTAGCCGGTAGCAGGAAGCAGGGAGCCGGATTCGTTGTGGGGTGGTCCGCGGCAAGCCACGACTGGTGGTAGAAACGAGTTTCGTGGTTTTGTGAAATTACGAAAGGCGAGGGGGGGGCGCGGCGGAAGGCGACGAGGCGCGAAGGAGATGGCCGGCGTCCCTCGCCCTCGCCATCTCCTTCCTCGCCTCCGCCTTCGCCGTCGCCTTCGCCCTCGTCTTTCGATGACGTCGTCGATACCGGCAAGCCGGGACCCGGAGTTGCCACGCCGTGCCCGCCTCCCGCATCCGTTGCCCTTGGGTCCCGCCCAACGACCCGCTGATGGTCCGCTACCACGATCGCGAGTGGGGCGTACCGGTTCGAAGTGACCGGAAAATCTTCGAGTTTCTGGTGCTCGAGGCGTTCCAGGCGGGCCTGTCGTGGCGGACCATCCTCCACCGACGCGCCGGCTTCCGGAAGGCCTTCGCCGGGTTCGACTTTGCGAAGGTCGCCCGGTTCGGGTCGCGGGACGTCCGCCGGCTCACGGCGGACGCGGGCATCATCCGGAACCGGGCGAAGATCCTCGCGACGATCGAGAACGCGAGGCGGTTCCTCGAGGTGCGGCGCGAGTTCGGCACGTTCTCGCGCTACATGTGGTCGCAGGTCGACGGGAAGTCGATGCGCCACACCATCCGGACGATCAAGGATTATCCTGCGACGACGCCCGAGGCGGTCGCGTGGGCGAAGGACCTGAAGCGCCGCGGGTTCAAGTTCCTCGGGCCCACGGTCGTGTACGCACACATGCAGGCGACCGGGATGGTCAACGACCATGCGGTGACGTGTTTCCGACGTCGTTAGACCCGGTTCGGCAAAAGAAGACCCCTCCGCAATCAGAACGCATCGTCCGGCGGCATGGCCGCCGGTGGCTACGATGAAGACGACGATGCTTGCGACGGTGGCGATCCTAGCGACGTTCTTCGCCGGGGTCGCGGAAGCGGAGATCAACCCGTGCATCTTCTACCCGGGCACCGGGTGGAAGGAACACCGGGTCCTTGCGGAAGAGGGAGCGGTCCACGCGGGTCCCGCGCGGTCGCCAGAGGTCGGATACGATTCCTGGACTTGTGCGGTGGCCTAGATGCGACTCGTGCTCCTCGCCCTTTCCTTCTTCGCGATCACCACCGCCGCGGCCCCGATCGAGGCGGCGGTGAAACCTCTGCTTGCCGAATGCAGCGTCGTCCTTGCGGGCGACTGCCGCTGGGACGGCCGCGGCGAAGGCGTCGTCACCGACTCGTGCGCCATCGTTGCGCCCGGCGCGTCGTGCGACGAGCAGGAATGATCGGACGGATGAGACCATGGAGAAACACAAGACGGCAGCGTACGCCCTCCTGGGCGTGTTGGTGCTTGTATCGACGAACGTCCTTCTCGCGGCGCCGGCCGAAGCCGGCGTG
>JBQTJL010000084.1:0-3897 GCA_052387135.1 Methanobacteriota archaeon
GGCTGTCGAGCCCGGCCACGCCGCAGTCGGCGACGCCGTCCTGCACGAACTCGGGGAGGTCGTCCGCGCGGACGAAACGGAACACGAATTCCCCGCCTTTTGCGTTCGCGAACAGCTTCCGTTCGACCGTCGAATCCATCCGGATCCCCGCCTTGTGGAACGTCTCGATCGTCTTCTCGCTGAGACGTCCCTTGTTCGGGACGGCGATCCGGAGCACCATGGGAACACCCCAGCATCGTTCGGTGATTTATATATAACCGTTTCGTTGATTCCGGGCGGTGTCGTTGACCGGGTTCGCGGTCGAGTTCGCGACCGAGACCATCGGTCGGCTCGGATATTCGGGGCTTTTCGTGATGATGCTCTTGGAGAGCACCGCGGCGCCGATCCCGTCCGAGGCCGTGATGCCGTTTGCGGGCTTCCTCGTCGTCGAGGGACGCTTCACCGTCGCGGGCGCGATGCTTGCATCGAGCCTCGGCTCGCTTGCGGGCTCGCTCCTCTCGTACTACCTCGGCGCGACCGCGGGCCGGGCCGTGATCCTGCATTGGGGCCGCTTCGTGCTCCTTCGCCCGAAGCACCTTGCCGACACGGAATCCTTCTTTGCGCGCCACGGAGGAGGCGCCGTGTTCTGGGGCCGGTTCGTTCCCGTCGTCCGCCACTTGATCAGCATCCCGGCGGGAATGGCGCGGATGCCGCTTGCGCCGTTTACGGCCGCGACCGTCGTCGGCGCTTCGGCATGGAACGGTTTCCTCCTCTACGTCGGCATGGCGTTCCGCGAGCGGTGGGAGGAGGCTGAGGCGTACCTGTTTTACCTCGACATCGCGGTCGTCGTCGGTCTCCTTGCAGCCGGGGTCTACGTGGTCTTCCGCCTTCGACGCGACGCGTCGGCGACGTGACGCCCGGTCCCGCGGCGTACGAGCGGCTCGCCCCGCCACAAGGCGAGTTGTCCCCCGCGGAAAACCGCGTCCGGGAACACGCCGGGCATGCCCGCAAACGGGGTCCAGCCACATCGCGAATGAAGGTCGGCGGCCCGGATCCTCCGCGCGTCGCCGAGGTCCACGTGGATGAGGTCCGCATCGAACCCCGCGCGGATCTCGCCCTTCGGGATCCCCGCGATCCGGCCCGGTGCGGTCGCGAGTGCTTCGACGGCGACCCGCCACGGCAGCCGGCGGGCGGCGGCCGCGGCGAGCACCATCGGCACGCGGGTCTCGACGCCGGGGACCCCGGACGGGGGATCCGGTCCGCGCTTTTCGGCGAGCGTGTGGGGCGCGTGGTCCGAAGCGACGCAGTCGATGCGGCCGCTCCGGAGGGCCCGCCAGAGCGCCTCGCGTTCGGCGGCCGAGCGGAGGGGCGGGTTCGTCTTCACGAAGGCCCCCTGCTTGCGGAATGCTCCGACGTCGAGGAACAGATGGTGCGGGGAGGCCTCGGTCGTGAGGCGGCTGCCCGCAAGCACCCGAAGGGTGCGCGGCGTCGAGACGTGGCACACGTGGGCGCGCCGCGCATGGGCCCGGAGCGTGCGGACCGCGGCGGTCTCGGAGACCGACGGGCGCGCTGCCGCATGGGTCGCGGGCCCGTCCGCGACGTCCCGAAAGTGTCCGGCGTCCTCCGCGTGGACCGCGAAGATCCGGCCGAGACGCGCGGAGTACTCGGAAGCGGTCCGGATGACGCCGGGGTCGGCGAGGCCGGCGGCGCCGGTCGAGGGCGACATGTAGAGCTTGTAGCCGGCCGCCCGTCTCCCGAGCCCGAAGGCGCGGAGCGTC
Organism: Methanobacteriota archaeon; assembly: GCA_052387135.1. Classification (GTDB taxonomy): domain Archaea; phylum Thermoplasmatota; class SW-10-69-26; order JACQPN01; family JBQTJL01; genus JBQTJL01. Next base: position 1,758 of record JBQTJL010000084.1, read on the forward strand.
TCGTCGACGCCGGCGAACAGGCCGAAGTCGACGTGGGCGCGGCGTCGCGCGCGTCGGAGTTTTGCGTCGAACGCGCGGCGGGTCGAGACGAACGGCCGCGTGTTCGGCATGTCGAAGACCGTGGTCGTCCCGCCGTGGAGGGCCGCGAGCGTGCCGGACGCGAAGTCTTCCTGCCGCGAGTCGCCGGGGTCCCGGAAGTGGACGTGGAGGTCGATTCCCCCGGGCAGGATCACGCCGCGGGGGAACCCGACGACCTTGTCCGCGCGGAGGACTTTGGCGATCCGTTTCACGCGTCCGTCCTCGATCCCGATCCGGCACCGGACGAAGGATCCGCCGACGAACGCGTTCCCTTCGATCGCGAGTTCCACGGCCTCGCAATCGCGGAACAGGCGAAGAAGCTGCCGGACCGGAAAGGAGGAAAGGGGCGAGAGGGGAACGGAGCGAACGTCCGCGCGACGCTCCGTCCCCCTTTCCTTCCTCTCACCCTTTCCTCGGTGGGCGCTTGTCGAACAGGACCGGGTGGTGGGAATCACTCGTCTTCGGGCGTTTCTTATACGCTCGCCGCCTACTCGCTATTCCCCATCGGGATGGTTCGGATGCGGCCCAAACAGTGCCCCCTCTGCGGGCGGAATCTCTGCGACTTCGAGTGCGGCAACGGGGTCGTCTGGCAATGTGCCGTCCACGGCGTCCGCGACTGGTCCTTCTCGGAAGGATCCTGGAAGTCGCGGCCGCGCCAGCCGGCGTGACAAGCCTTGGCGCGGCCGCAGCATGAAGCTTAAGAGCCCCTAAGGGGCTCTCCAGGAGTGTGCCTCGCCGGTTCGCGCGCCGGATGAACGGCGTCGACGTCTCGGGCATCCGGAAGATGTTCGAGATGGCGGGAAAGGAAGCGATCCACTTGGGGATCGGCGAGCCCGATTTTCAGCCACCGCCCCACGTGATCGACGCATACGTGCAGGCCCTCCGGGAAGGACGGAACAAGTACGGCCCGAGCGCCGGGATCTCGGAGCTGCGGAGCGCGATCGCGAAGCGGTACCGACGCCTCGATCCCGAGATCGCGGCCGAGCAGGTCGTCGTGACCGCCGGCTCGACCCAGGGGCTCTACGCGATCATGCAGGCGATGATCGAGCCCGGCGACGAGGTCCTCTGCCCGGACCCGGGCTTCGTGCTCTATGCGCCGCACGTCCGGCTCGCGGGCGGCACACCGGTCCTCTATCCGCTACACCAGAAGCACGGATTCGTGCCGCAGGAAAAGGACCTGGTCGAGCGGATCTCGGAGAAGACGAGGCTCCTCGTCACGAACTCTCCTTCGAACCCTACGGGCGGCGTCGCCCCGAAGACCACGGTGAAGTGCATCCTCGACATCGCGGAGGAGCACGACCTTCCGGTGATCTCGGACGAGGCGTACGACGCGATCGTCTATGACGAGCCCTTCACGTCGTTCTTCGGCCGCTCGAAGGACGTGATCCTCGTGAACACGTTCAGCAAGACCTACGCGATGACCGGCTGGCGCCTGGGCTACACGATCGCGCCGAAGCCGATCGCGGAAGCGATAAAGAAACTCACGTACCACATCGTCGCGTGCCCGCCGACGCCGTCGCAGGTCGCCGCCGTCGCCGCGCTGAACGGACCGCAGGAGTTCATCCGCGACATGGTCGCGGAGTTCGGGCGCCGCCGCGATTTCATCGTGAAGCGCTTGAACGCGATCCCGGGCTTCGACTGCGCAAAGCCCGACGGCGCCTTCTACGCGTTCCCCTCGTACACCGTCGACATGCCCGCCCAGGAGCTCGCGATGGAGTTCCTCAAGGCCGGAGTCGTCACCACGCCCGGCGACGCGTTCGGACCATCGGGCGGAGGCCACATGCGGTTCTCGTACGCGACCGCGATGGAGAACCTCGAGCGGGGCATGGACATCGTGGGTGGCGTGATGCGGCGCCTCGCGCATTGAGACCGTTTCGGGACCCGGTTCGGCCGTAGCGGGGCGGCGTGTGGAACGATTTCCTTCCGCCCACAGCCCTTCGCCCTGCCGCGTCTTCGGCCCCGATGGGGGCGTACGCCACCGGGGGGGGGCGGCCCCGCGCGGGGGTGGGTGGGAGGGGTGGCGCCGGGCCCCCCCCCCCCCCCGAGGGCGCGCCGCGCCACC
>JBQTJL010000085.1:0-7169 GCA_052387135.1 Methanobacteriota archaeon
TGTTCTTGCTGCTCCGGCCGCTGGGCAGCCGCGGAGGCTTGGTGGTGTTGGTCCATGCCAAGTGACGCGCTTTTGGCGGCGACCGGCCTCACGAAGCGCTTTGGCGGCCTCACCGCCGTGGACGACATGTCCCTGGCGGTGAGGCCGGGCGAGATCGTCGCCCTCATCGGCCCGAACGGCGCGGGGAAGACGACGTTCTTCAACCTCTTGAGCGGGGCATTGCGTCCGGACGCGGGGCGGATCCGGTTCGCTGGCGACCGCATCGACGGGGCTGCGCCGCATGTACCCTGCCGGAAGGGGATCGCCCGCACGTTCCAGATCCCGCGTCCGCTGCGGCGACTTTCGGTCCTGCAGAACCTCCTAATTGCCCCGAAGCACCAGACCGGCGAGTCGGCCCTCGGAGCGCTCCTTCGCCCGTCGCGCTGGAAGACCGAGGAGCGCCGGAACGAGGCGCGGGCGCGCGAGACGCTCGCGTTCCTCGGCCTAGCCGAGCTCGCCGACGAGTACGCCGGCGCGCTCTCCGGCGGACAACGGAAGCTCCTCGAGCTCGGCCGGGCCCTGCTCACGGACCCGACGCTGGTCCTTCTCGACGAGCCCGTCGCCGGCGTGAACCCGACGCTCGCCCGCACCCTGATGGAACGCGTCCAGACCCTGCGACGGGAGCGGGGGCTCACCTTCGTCCTCATCGAGCACGACATGCAGACCGTCATGGCGAACTGCGACCGCATCGTCGTCATGGACCGCGGCCGTCTCCTTGCGGAAGGCACCCCGGACGAGATCCGTGCGAACCGGCAGGTGATCGATGCCTACCTCGGCGGGTAGCGGCCCTTCGGGCCGCGCGGGTAGCGCTCGCTTCGCGAGCGCGCCGGTAGGCCGCGTCGCGGCCGCCGGTGACGTCACGTCGGATCTTCCACCGACGCCACCGGCGCGAGCGGCCGAAGGCCGCGAGCTACCCGCGCAGACGTACAGGAGAAAAGCTACCCGCGCGGACGAACAGGAGAAGAGCCACACGCTCGAGACTACGAGGTGGTCCCCTGGCGATCCTTGAGGCGACGGGTGTCCGCTCCGGCTACGGCGAAGCGGACATCGTGCGCGAAGCTTCGGTCGTCGTGAACGAGTCCGAACTCGTCGTGATGATCGGGCCGAACGGGGCGGGAAAATCCACGTTCTTGAAGACGATCTTCGGGCTTATCCCCGCCCGGGCCGGCCGGGTCCTCCTCCATGGCCGAGACGTGACGACGGCCTCGGTCCAGGCACGCGTCGCGCAAGGGATCGCGTACGTCCCGCAGGTGAACAACGTGTTCCCGAACCTTTCGATCCGCGAGAACCTCGACCTCGGCGCGTTCGGTCGCGGGGGACGGGCCGACCTCGACCGCGTCCACGCGCTCTTCCCGTTCCTTGCGAAGCGTCCGGGAGGCAAGGTGCGGAACCTCTCGGGCGGGGAACGCCAGATGGTCGCGATGGGGCGCGCGCTCGTCGCGGACCCTGCGGTCCTCCTCTTGGACGAGCCCACCGCGGGCCTTGCACCGAACCTCGCGGACCAGGTCCTCGACAAGATCCTCGAGATCGCACGAAGCGGCGTGCCGGTACTCCTCGTCGAGCAGAACGCGAAGAAATCTCTCGCGCGGGCCGACCGCGGGTACGTCATTGACCAAGGCAAGAACGCGTTCCAGGGGACGGGACGGGAACTCTTGGAGAATCCGGATGTCGGGCGACTGTACCTTGGAGGCTAAGGCGCCGCCGGTTCGTCGGTGAACGCGACCGAGACCTCGAGGAGGTCGTGCGCCGCCTCGGCCGCCGGAAAGACCTTTCGCGCTTCCTCGACGAGCTGCCTCACGCCGGTGTACCGGGCCGAGAAATGGGTGAGGTACAGGCGCTTCGCCTCGGCCTTCGCCGCGATGTAGGCCGCCTGCGCCGCGGTCGAATGCCCGTATTCGTTCGCCTCGGGGAAGTCGTTCCCGTAGGTGGCTTCGTGGATCAAGATGTCGGCGCGCCGAGCGAGCTCGACCATCGCCTCGCACGGCTTCACGTCGCCGCTGTACGCGATCGTGCGCCCGCGCCGCGTGGGCCCGAGCACGTCCTCGGAGCGGACCACGCGACCGTCCCGCGCCGTCACGGATTCGCCGCGCTGGAGCCGCCCGAACGCGGGGCCCTCGGGGACGCCGAGCTCGAGCGCGCGCGGCTTGTTGAAGCGGCCGGGTCGCGTGTCCTCGACGAGCGCGTAGCCGATCGCCGGCACGTTGTGGACGACCGCGCGGGCCTCGACGCGGTAGCCGGCAAAGTGCGCCGCTTCCTTGTCCTTCAGCTCGACGAGCCGCACCGGGAAGGCGGGCTTGTTGTAGCCGATCGAAAGGAGCGGCTCGACGTACCGGTCGATCCCGCGGGGGCCGTAGATCTCGAGGGGCTCGGTGCGGCCGTTCATCCCCATCGTCTGGACGAGGCCGGGAAGCCCCAAGAAGTGGTCCGCGTGGTAGTGCGTGAGGAAGATCTTCGAGACGCCCATGTAGGACGCCGCCGAGCGCTGGAACTGCCGCTGGGTCCCCTCTCCGCAGTCGAAGAGGAGCACCTCCGGCCCGCGCCGGATCGCGACCGCAGCCGTGTTCCGGTCCGCGGTCGGCCACGAGGCGCCCGTCCCAAGGAACACGACGTCCAGGTTCTCGTGCATGCCGGGGCCCTCGTAAGGAAGCGGAATGTAAATAGGTTCGCGTGTCGCTGGGTTTTCCTAGTCATGGGTTACAGGAGATGGGGCGTGATGGGGCGCATCACCCATCACGCATCACCCATCACCCATCACAGTCGTTTTTCCGCGAAAGACACGGCGAACCCTTTTCCGTCCCGGCATGGGTCCCGGTCGCATGCGGGGTCGTTCCGGGTCGGCCGCGGCTGCACTTCTTGTGACGCTTTCGGGAATGCTCTTCGTGCCCGTTTCCGAGCACGCGACGGCCGAGCATCTGAACGTCGTCTGCGATCTCCTTCCGTCCACGGTTCCGACGAATGCGACGTCTCCGTTCCTCTCGACGACGAGCGCTTCGGACTTCTACGTCGCGACGAAGATCGTATCGCCGAACGTGACGACGACGCTTCGGATCAACGTCACCTTCAACGTCACGCAGTTCCCCTACCGGAACGCGATCGACCTCCGGTACTTCCGGTACGATGGCGCCGGCAACAACGACGACGCGGGCGCGGCCGGCGTCGACGACGTGGGGATGGGCGGCAAGGTCTACGCGTTCTCGAACGCCGGCGTGCAGACGACGACCTACGCGAACCAGTCGGGTTCGCTCGTGCGGACCTGGAGCTGCACCCGCACCCTCGAACCGTCGCGGACCCACATCCTCGTCGCGACCGCGGTATCGGACGCCGAATCTTCGATCAAGGTCCAGATGAGCCTCAACACCGGCTCGCCGACCGTCGTGAACACGACCACGGGGACCGAGGCGTACCTTTTCGAGGACGAGGATTTCCGGAACGGGACGCTCGCCGCCGGGTACCAGGAAGGGCCGCTCACGGACGGCACGTCGTGCGTGTTCGGCGCATGCGTCGGCACCGGGTCCGACCTCCAGGCGAAGGCCGCGGCCGTCGCGTGGAAGGACTTCAACGCGTCCTCCTGTTGTCTACGCGGGTTCTTCGTCGCGGACGGCTCGCCGAGCATCGTCCGGATGGAGGGCAACTCGGCCGGGTTCTCCGGCGACATCGGGTCCTGCCTCGGCTTGGTCGGCGGCTGCGTCGGCTACCAGTGCATGGACATCGAGGGAGCGCAGGCCGGATCGTACCGGTTCACCGTCGTCGCCCATGCGAACGCGTGGGCCGCGACGGACATCACGGGGACGAAGTCCGGCTTCGGTCAGTGCTTCGTCGAGCCGCCGGCCGGGGGCCCGGTCTTCCCCGGCGGGCCGCTGCTCGTGTTGGCGCGGCAGACGCTTCCGACCTGAACGTTTTTCTGTGATCGGTGATGGGTGATGCAGCGGAGTATCACTCATCACTCATCGCTTATCACCTATTGCTCATCACATCCGTTTTCCGCGGATGACACGGCGAACGTTTTTCGCTTGCGGGACGGTTCGGGACCCGATGCAAGGCAGGGGCGCGGTCGTGGTCGTCGCGATGACGCTGGCGGCGGGGCTCTACGTGGTCGCCGAGGCGCCGACGGCGCGGGCGCTGTTTGCGCCGCTCGTCTGCGCCACGAGCCCGAACGGGAACCTGACGAACGGGACGAACCTGCTTCGCTCGAACAGCACGGGCGCGAACGCGTCGCTGAACGGCACGGAGAACGGTTGGCTCGCGACGAGCTTCCGGACCGCGCCCGGCACGATGCCGATCAAGATCAACGTCTCGTTCTTCAACACGGAGTTCCCCTACCACAACGCGGTCGACATCCGCATCTGGCAATACACGGACTCGGGCCAGAACAACGAATACCATGAGGCCGCGATCAACGGCTTCGGGTTCGGCACGAAGCTCTACCTCCAGTCCGACACCGGGTTCGAGGACTTCTTCTTCGAGGAGACCGAGCTCTCGAACGGGACGCGGACGTGGGCGTGCAACGCGACGCTCCACGGCGGCACCCGATACCAGATGCTCGTGGGCGGCGCCTCGGACCACAAGGTAAGCGTGAAGATCGAGATCGAAGGATTCCCGGTGAACCCCGTCTCATGCACGGGGTGCGTGCTCGGGCCGAACAACGTGAACGTGACGACCGGGAACCAGACGTTCATGTTCAAGGACGAAGACTTCGACAACGGGACGTTGAACGCCGGATACCAGGAGTCCGCCTTCGGCTCCATCGCCCCGTACCAAGCGAAGGGAGCGGTCGATGCGTGGAAGACCGTGACGACGACCTCGTGCTGCCTCCACGCGTTCTTCATCGCCGAAGGGACGCCCGGCGCGGTCCGGATCGAGGGCGGCACGACGAACTCCGTATGGACGCCGATGGCGTCGCCGGCGTTCGGCCGCGCGCGTCCCTGCCACATCCTCCTCGGCTGCTTCGGGAACGTGTGCCTCATCGTCGAAGGCGGCGGCGCCTCCACCTACAAGTTCACGGCGCTCGCCCACGCCGACGCGTTCGCGGGGCCCGCGACGGTCCGGACCGGCATGTGCACGGTGGACGGAGCCGCCGGCCAGCCTGTGTTCCCGGGCGGCCTCTGGCTCATGGGTTCGGTCGCGTCGATCCCGGCGCTGCCGCCCTGAAGCTCAAGACGATTTCTTCAACGAGTAGCCGGCAGGCGCGGGCGCGTTGTAGAAGAGCGAGGCGTACGCCGTGAACGGTTGCTGGAAGTCGGCGCAGACGCCCGCGTTCGCGTGGAGGCACGACCACCACGGGAACGCGCGGATCCGCACGTCGCCGCCGGCCAGCCGGTGTTCCCGGGCGGACCATGGCTCATGGGTTCGGTCGCGACGATCCCGGTGCTGCCGTCGTGAGGGCCAAGAGCCTGCCCGGGAGTTGACGAGCTGGTGCAGCCTGCTGGACACGGGACGCCCTTCTCAACAGAGATTGGTGTAAATCGGCTCGGCCTCAAAATGGAGACGCCGGTGCCCCGTGGCTTCCACAAGACACGAAACCGCATGTTGCGGAGGGTAGAGGCCGCAGAAGTGAGCCTGCGTGGATTCGCTCGTAGCGATCAACACGGACGTCGATGCCAGCACGGCCAAGGCCGCCACCAATAGGGCGCGCATTGTGATCGCGACGGAAACCACGACGACTCGGATGGTTTTTTCCAATCCGCGGATTGCGTGCCGTCGGACATCCATCGGCCCGCAGGAAGCCATGGACGATTCTTCCGGTGCGCCCGTGCGGCGGGCCGGCGGTTCCTTTTCGGTCAGCCTTGTTCCGCAACCACGGACCAGTCCGGCGGCGCGGGCGCATGGTAGAACATGGAGGCGTAGAGCGTGTAGGCCTGTTGAAAGGCGAACCCCAAGGTCGACGGGTCGGCGTCGCTCGTGAGCCGCCCGTCTACGAATACCCGGCTCCAGACGGGCCCGCCCGCCTCCGCGTACTGGTCGCGGCAGTAGTCGTCCTTGCTGTCGAGGGGACCGACCTCCCACTCGCCGTCGCAAATCTTCGTTAGGTTCGCGTCCACATTCTCGATGACTGGACGATCGGCGCGCGCAAGAAGCGGGGATCCTCCGAGATCGCTGGCGTACCGCGTCGAGAAATTGTTGGGGATCCCATCCGGCTCCAAGACCACGAACATGCTGCGCGACGTCGGCAGGCCGGGCGTCCATTGAAGTTCGACGACCCAGGTCTGCGGCGAGGGGCCTGAGTTCCAGGTGAAGAGGAACTTGTCGTTCGTGGCGTTCTGCCCCAAGGGGGTCGCGCCTGGGAGCGCGCAGATGGCGATCCCAATCACCGGCGTATCCACGCTGCATTCGATGAAGCCCGCGAATTCGAGAACATCGTGGAATGGCTGTGCGGAGGAAAGTTGCGGGAGGACGAAGTCGGCGACCGCGACGGCGCCCGCCGCGACCTCGACCGTGCGGGATTCGGCCTCGAAGCCTTCGAGCGAGGCGACGAGCGTGTAGGTCCCGGGGGAAAGGAGCGAGAAGGCGAACGAGCCGTCGACCACCGTCTCGGCCTGCTCTCCGGTCTCGGTGACCGTGACGACGGCGCCGGAGAGCGGCACGATCGCGGGGTCCGTCACGAGGCCTTGGATGCCGCCGACGCCCTGCCCGACCGTCGCCTTCGAAACGAGGGGCCCGCGGCTCGCGGCCGGCGCCAGCGGTTCGTCGCCGGAGCCGATGCAGCCTGCGAGGCCGGCGGCAACGAACAAGACCGCCGCAAGGGGGGCCCGGCGTGGCATGGGCTCGCAGTCCGTCTCGCGCTTAATAAAGCTTCCCTTGAAGTCGCTTAAGGGATGGCGAAAAGGAGGGAGGAGCGGAAAGGCACCTTCGCACCGCGGGCGCCCGGCTTGCCACCGCACGGTTAGACAAGAAAACCAAGCCGGCGCTTACACGCTCAAGCATACCGTCCGAGGCCGATCTGGAAAGACTTCAGAATTTGACGGGTCACAACAGCGGGCGATGGGGTACGTGGGGTCGTTGAGGTTGGTAGGCGACCCGGTCGTCTGCACACGTCGGTCTCAGTTTGACGTTGCATTCGTGGTCACTTCCTCGTAATATTCTTTGGGCGTTTTCCAGCCGAGTCGTCTCATGGGTCGTCGTTCGTTGTAGTC
>JBQTJL010000086.1:0-6105 GCA_052387135.1 Methanobacteriota archaeon
CCCCAGACCCCCATCCCTTGATGGGCCAGGACCGGGATTTGAACCCGGGTCGAGGGATCCACAGTCCCTAATCTTAACCGCTAGACCATCCCGGCCGTTGCCGATTCCCGCGAAGCTCGCCCCAAGCATAAAACCTTTTATGCCGGCGGGGGAAGTCCCCGCCGTGCCGTTCTCCGCCTCGGACATCGAGCGGTTCGCGTATTGCCCAAGGAACTGGTGGCTGTTCCTTGGCGGCCACGACGGCACCGGCGCGCCAATCGTGGCCGGCGTCGCGCGGCACGCCGCGGCCGGCGGGGACATCGCACGGATCCGAAGGCTCCAGAAGAGGCGCCGCGACTCGCTCGAGGTCGCGCTGTGGATCGCCCTGTGCGCCGCCTCGGCGGCCACGATCGCGGTCGAGGTCACGGCCCTCTACGGGTCGGGGACGCTCGTAAACGGGCTCATCCTCGTCGTGGCGCTCGTATGGCTCCTTGCGGCGAGCCTGTTTCTCCACCGGAGCCTGCGCGCCCACGAAGAGGAGATCCGGTTCCAGCGCCTCGCCGGGACGGTGCAGGGCGAGATCCGGTACTCGGACCTCGACCGCTCGGGAGACCTCCTCGTCTCGAAGACCTACGAGATCTCGGGCCGCCCCGACTACGTCGTGCAGCGCGACGAGGGGCTCGTGCCGGTCGAGGTGAAGACCGGGAAGACCCCGAAGCGGCCGCACGAGAGCCACGTGCTCCAGCTTGCGGCGTACTGCGAGCTCGTCGCGGAGACGACCGGCCGGCGCCCGGCGCTCGGGGTCGTCCAGTACGACGACGCGCGCTTCGAGATCCCGTACGACGAGGCGCTCCGCGACCGCCTCCTCGAGACCGTCCTTCGGATGCGGCTCGCCGAAGCGACCGGAGAAGCGCATCGCGACCACGAGAACGCGAAGAAATGCCTCGGATGCTCGAGGCGGGGCGCATGCGACGAACGATTGGTATGAGATGAGCTTCGCGATATGTGAGGGATATGTGCGGGATATGTGCGGGATATGCGCGGGAAATGAGCGGGGAAGGACACCCATATCGGCGACGTAGTCGCCTCATATCGCGAGCGTAGCGAGCTCATCTCGCGCCGCAGCGCTCATCTCCGGGCGTCGCCTCATATCGCGAGCGAAGCGAGCTCATCTCGCGCCGAAGCGCTCATCTCAAGGACGTTTGGCGATCGGGTTCTCGGCGAAGAACCGTTCAAGGTAGGATCCGAGCGCGGCCTTCACCGTGTCCGAGATCGTCTGGCCCCGGAGCACCTTCACGGTGTGGAGCTTGATGTGGTACTCGACCGGGATCTTGACTTTGAGTTCCTTTTCGGCGCCCATCGCGGGCGGTATGTTGCCGAGACCCAGTTCCGACCAAGACGATGGACCCTTGTCGAGCACCAGATTCTCCCCCACGGCCGACGCGAATCCGCGGTCGGGACCTTCCGACCGCGCTCGACCCGTAAAGCGGTTCCTCGAGGAGAAATACTGACGAAACGGGAAAACGGAATTCCTTAAGACACGAATCGCGACGTCGCGATAAATCCGTCAGAGGCTCGTCGCGCGGCACGAGACCCCGACGCTGGGGCTCGCAAGATCCACGTCGATGCAGGCGCGCGCCTCGGCGGCTCCGACCGGCCACCAGCCGTCGACCGGGACCGGCGCTTCCGCGACCGGAACTACCACGAAAACAGCAAGCGCCAAGATGGCCCAGACCGCGACGCGACCGCCCATGCCTGCCACGGCCTGTCATGCCCGCCGGGATATTTATATTTAGCCTTATCGAAAAGTGCGGATTGGACGTTCGGGCGGTTTTCCCCTTTTCCCAATCCCGCGGCGTTAAGGCGCGAGCACGATGTGACGCGGCGTCAAGCGGGTTGGTGCGTTGCAGCCGCCGAGCGTCCGGTTCGTCCTCGCCATACTAGTCGCGACATCGAGCGCGAGCTTCGCGGCCGCGTCCGCGTCCGCGGGCGATCCGCTCGCGGTCGGTCCTCCGGTGCTCCTTGCCGGACGCATCCGGGGTTCGGTCGACGCTCCGGCGATCGCGGTCTCGGGGCCGTCGCCGGAACTTGCGTCCGCGCTCGTTGCCGCCCGCGCAGGCACCATCGAGGTCGTCCACGTCTATCAAGAAGCCGTTGTCGTACAGGGCCTTTCGGGTACGTCGGACCTTGTGCGCGTCCGTGAACCTACGGTCCACCGCGAGGCGCTCCGGCTCTCGGACGCCCGCCTTTCGGCCGTCGCGGCACGGGGCGACGCGACGCTCGCCGTGCTGCCGTCCGCATCCGGGCCCTCCTCGGCGACGTTCGAGGTCCGGGGCGGCTCGGCCGTGGTCGACTGGCTCGACGGTCCGGCGCTCGTGCGGCCGGTCGACGACGACGCCGACTCGACCCGGGTCGGGGGGCGCTCGGAGCTGCAGTTCTCCTATTCGTACGAGGGCGAGGCGTTCCGCGTCGCGGCCCCGCTCGATGCGACCTTCCACGGGGCGATGCGCGCGTACTTCTGGGGCGCGGACGTCGAGGTCGCCCACGCGGGCGGTGTGGAGCGGTTCTCGACCGGCGCCTACCGGGAGCCGGGTCCGGACGGCGCATCGTACCGCGAGGTGTTGTCGATCCTCCTCGTGACGACCGGTTCCGGCGAGGCGTTCGTCTCCTCGGATCGGCCCGTGGCGCTCCACGGCAGCGCGGCCGACGTCGGGGTCGACGGGGCCGCGGTCTTCCACGACGTCGTCGGCGAGCTCCTCCTGGAAGGCCGGCGGTACGTCGCGATCGACGAGCCGCGGGTCGCGGTCTCGGGCGCGCTGTTGCTCGGGTTCCGGCTCCCCGTGGGGGGCGAGGGTCTCCGGCTCCTTGGCGCCGGCGCCGATCGCGCCGCGGCGACGGTCTCGGGCGACGTGCGCTCCGTGAGCCTCGCCGCGGTCCCGACCGACGTGGGGACGACCGGCATGCATTGGCTGCTCCCTCTGGGTCTCGTCGCGGCCGCGTCCGGGCTGGGGCTCGCCGCCGGCTGGCGGATGGGCCTTGCGCCCCGCGTCCTTCTTGCGAGGCTGCGTCGACGCCGGTCGCGAGGGGCCCGTTCGGCGCCGGACGATCCCGAGCTCCTCGTCGCGACGCGTCTCCTTGCGGCGGAGCGGTACGAGGAGGCGTCGCGCTACTTCGACCGATACCTTGCCCGGCACGGCTCCGACACCGCGGCGCGGGCCGCGCTCGGGACGTGCCTCCTTCAGCGCGGGGATCCCGAGGGGGCGCTCCGGTGCTACCTCGACGCGGCGCGCGCCGACCCGCAGGACGAGGTCATGTCCTACATGGTCGCGCACGTCTCGGCCCGCCTCGGCCGCCCGGACCAGGCGCTCTCGTGGCTCGCGAAGACCCACGATCTTTCCCCGGGGATCGCGTTCCAGGCCCGCGAGGACCCCGCGTTCGAGCCCTTGTGGGGCGACCCCAGGTTCCGGGCGATCCTGATGACGGACCGGTCGATGCCGGCCGAGGAAGCGGCCATGATGTACCGGTAGCGCTCGCCCGAGAAGAATAAGAACAGGCGTACCGATGGCGCGCGCGTTGATCGCGATCGTCGTCTCGCGCGAGGACCCCGCCTCCGTCACGATCGGGGACGCCCTGTCCCGGCTCTCCGACTGGCGTAAGACGCACCGGTTCGAGGGCCGGCCCGTCGCAGAAAGCGGCCCGTTCGTCCGGTTCGACGTCGCGGGCCTGCATCTTCACGAGGACGACCTCGACCGGCGCCTCGCGAAGGAGACCGGCCTTCGCCCCGACACGTTCGTGTTCGCCTCGAAGCACAAGGCCGAATCCGGCACGCCGACGCTCACAGTGCACCCGATTGGCAACTTCCGGGACGCGGCCTTCGGCGGGCAGCCGGGCCGGATCGTGCCTTGCGACGCGCGGCTCCAGTCGGCGCTCCTTCTCGGCCTCGTCGGGGCGGGCCGCCGCCTCGGGTTCGAAGCGACGTTCGAGGCGACCCACCATGGCCCGTTCCTTTCGACGCCCTCGTGCTTCCTCGAGGTCGGCTCGACGGAGAACGAATGGCGACGGGTCGATGCGGCGGAGGCGGTCGCGGAAGTGTTGTTGAGGAACGAGGAACGGGGAACGGGGGACGAGGAAGGCGACGCGCTACGTCGCCCCTCGTCCCTCGTACCTGATACCCCGTCCCCCGTTCCCGTCGTCTTCGGCATCGGCGGCGGCCACTACGCGCCCCGACACGCGGACCTCGTCCGGAACGGCAAGGCCGCCGTGGGCCACCTTCTTCCCTCCTACCACCTCCAGACGCCCCTTGCGCCCGAAGTGATCCGCGAGGCCGTCGCCGCGACGCCCGGCGCGACGCACTACCATCTTGACGCGCGCGCAAAGACCGCCCCGGTCGCGGCAGCGGTCGAGGTCCTCGGATCGTGTGGACTCCGGAGGCTCTGATGGTCGCGCGTATCGTCTCGCTCGTCCCTGCCGCGACCGAATACGTGTTCGCGCTCGGGCTCGGGGACCGGCTCGTGGGGCGGAGCCACGGATGCGACCACCCGCCCGAGGCCGCCCGCGTCCCCGTCGTGTCGCGCCCCGCCTTCGACGTTTCCGGGTCCGGCGCCGCGATCGACGCCGCGGTCCGGTCGCGCCTTTCCGGCGCCGAGCCCGTGTTCGAGGTCGACGCGGGCGTCCTTGCCGAGCTGGCCCCCGACCTCGTGCTCGTCGCCGAAGGCTGCCGCGTCTGTTCCGCGGACGGGAAAGACGTCGCGCTCCCGCCCGGCGCGCGTCTCTTCCCGCTCCGTCACGCGCGCCTTCGCGACGTCCCGGGCGAGGCGCGTCGCGTCGCGAACGCCTGCGGCGTATCCGCGCGGGGCCGGCACGTCGCGCACACGATCGAAGCCCGCCTCCACGAGGTCCGCATCCGCGCCGCCCGCACGCGCGACCGTCCTTCACTATTGGTGCTCGATTGGCTGGACCCGCCGATGGTGGCGGGCCACTGGATCCCCGACCTCGTGCGCCTTGCCGGGGGCGAGCCCGTACTGACCGAGCCCGGCGACCCTTCGCGCCGGATCGCGTGGAGCGACGCCGCGGCGGCCGACCCCGACCTTCTTCTTGCGGCGCCCTGCGGTTTCGACCTGCGCCGCTCGTTCGGGGAGCTCGCGCGCGTCTCTGCGGATCCGGCCTCGGGCCTCGGCAACCTCGCGGTGTCGCGCCTCTTCGTCGCGGACGGGAACGCCTACTTCAACCGCCCGGGGCCCCGGATCGCGGACGCCGCGTCGTTCGTCGCATGGATGCTCCATCCCGGAGAGTTCCCCGAGCCCCCTCCCGAGGCGGTCGAGGCGATCGGGCTTTGACGGACGGAAAGGCCGAGAAGGGGCGGGAAAGGGCGGAAAGGGGCGAACGGACGGACCCTTCATCTCCGTCCATCTCCCCTCATCTCCGTTCATCTCCCGGGAGCGCAAGAGTCTCGTTCGTCCTCGGAAAAGGCGGCGTCGGGCGGACCACGATCGCGTCCGCGCTCGCCGTCCGGGAAGCCGCCGCCGGGGTCCCGACCGCGCTCCTTTCGCTCACCGACCTTCAGGACCTTCGCGCGCGGCTCCAGGAGGAAGGCGAGGGTATCCCGGGGACCGAACGGCTCACGGTGATCGACGTCCGTCCCCGCGAGCTCCTCGACGACATCGTGCGGGGAACGGTCCGGTCGCGGCTCCTTTCCCAGGCGATCCTCTCGCACCCTGCCTACGAGCCCCTCGTGGGGATCGCGCCGGGCCTTTCGGAGCTCGCGCTCCTCCACCGGATCCAGCGCCTCTCCGAGGACGGCTTCGGCCGCATCGTCGTCGACGGGCCGGCGACCGGCCATGGGGCGTCGTTCCTCGAGGCGCCGGG
Source organism: Methanobacteriota archaeon (assembly GCA_052387135.1). Taxonomy (GTDB): domain Archaea; phylum Thermoplasmatota; class SW-10-69-26; order JACQPN01; family JBQTJL01; genus JBQTJL01. The sequence goes on from JBQTJL010000086.1 coordinate 5,845, forward strand.
GAAGGCGGGGCCGATCCTCGTGGGGCCGGCCGCGCGCCGCGTGGACGAGATCCGCGCGTTCCTTTCGGACCCCGCGCGCACCGACGTCGTGCTTGTGACGCTCGCGGAAGAGACCCCGGTCGCCGAGACGCGCGAGCTTGCGCGCCGGATCACCGATGCGGGGATCCCGCTCGACAACGTCGTCGTGAACAAGGTCCCGCCTCCTTCCATCCCGACGGCGGCCGCTCGCGACGCCGCGGCCGAGGACGACGAAGCGGCGCG
>JBQTJL010000087.1:0-4313 GCA_052387135.1 Methanobacteriota archaeon
CTTTCGAACTCGAACTCGGGCCAGATCGCCTACGCGCGGCTCTACGACACGGCGGCTGCCGCGGCGGTCTCCGGCTCCGAGGTGACCGTGACGGGGCAGACGGTGACGCGCGTCCGGAGCGGCGCCCTTGCGCTGGGCGCCGCGGACGTGACGTACGCTGCCCAGATCAAGGCGGGCGGCAACGATGCGAAGCTCCGCGGGGCCTGGCTCATCGTCTTCCAGATCGAGGGAAAGACCTACGACCACATCCTCAAAACGAAGAACGACGTGGCCGGCTCCTGCACCTGGTCGTTCACGCTCGCCCACGCGTCGAGCTCCGGGCTCTCGCGGATGAAATCGGCGACCATCGCGATCCGCGGCGACGCCGCGCTCCAAGGCCAGATCGTCGTCGCGAGCGGCGCCGTCACGCAGACCACCGGGTCGGCCGTGGCCGTGCCGTTCGGGACGAGCCTACAGCACGTGGTCACGACCGTTCCTAGCGACGGGGGGACGACCACGATCGACGGCGACGTAAACGGCGTATGCGGCGGCGTCCGCACCGTACAGCGCGTCACCTACGTCTTGACGTGACGATGACGGGATGATGGGGCGCCGGGCGTTCGCGGCGGCCCTACCGCGATAGCTGCGGGAGCCGCGGCCCCTGGGCCATCCGCCAGAGGAAATCGTCGAAGAGGTCGAGGAGGGCCTCGCGTTCGCGCGAGGCCTGACCGCTCCGCGGCCGGACGAGCGCGCGTCGGGGGGGTGGGAAGCGGACCGTCATCAAAGGGAGAAGGACGCCTCCGGTTCATGTGCGGCTCGCTGTCCCCGTGGAGAGAACAGGGAAATTGTCACGCACGAGGACATCGACGTTTCCTTTGCATCGACGGCGGGACGGCGAGGCGGTCGCCGTCCCGCGTCGACGATGCACCGTGCTAGTTGCGCCGCAGCACCGCGCCGATCGAGATCATGGCAAGCAGCGTCGCGAGGGCTCCGGGCGCGGGGACGCGCGCGAGCGGTCCGGGTGACGCGCCCTCCTCGCCGGACGCCGAGCCGGCGTCGCCATCGTCCGCGGGGTCGCCCGCGGCGTCGACCTCGGAGGCGTCCTCGTACTCGGCGAAGGGATCTTCGTCCGCCGTGAACGGATCCTCCTCGTCGGCGAACGGGTCCTCTTCCTCGGCGGCGACGGGGAGCCCGGTGAGGGTCGCGACGACGAGGACGAGCCAGGACGTCCTCATCCCTGGAACCCTCCCGACGCGGTCGGATGACCGAAGTCGCCGCCGAAGTCCTCGGCGCAGACGCCGAAGTCTCCGGGCCCGCCGAGCGCGCGCGCGTCCGCGACGTCGTAGGAGGCGAGGATCCCTTCGATTTCGTCCGCGAGCGCCTCGCAGGTGTCCTCCTTGAGCGCCCTCGTCTCGGCGAGGACCCCCTCCCGGAGCTCCTGCCGTTCTTTGGCCGCCTTCTCGCGGTAGGAACGGAGCTCGGCCCGCGCGACGTCCCGGCAGGCCGAGCGGGCGGCCCGCTCGTCGGCCTCGGCCTTCGCCGACGCAAGGCAGGTCTCGTACGAGGCGCGCGACGTCTTCTTCTCGGCGTCGTAGTCGGCCTTGATCGCGGCGAGGCCGTCCCGGTAGTCGGCCTTCACGTCGGCGAGGTCGCGGCGGAAGTCCGCCATCGCGTCGCGGACCACCGCGCGGACCTCGGCGCGGGCCTCGTCGTGCCGGGCGGCGACCTCGGGCGGTGGACCGCAGGTCGCGGTCCGGGTCGGGCGGCAGGGGCCCGGCTCTTCCTCGTACCGGCGGCCGGGCGTCTCGTACCGGCGACCGGAGGACTTGCCGCCGAGCTCGTTGCCGTCGAACTTGCACGTGAACGTCCCGTCTCCGTTGTCGCTGCACTCGCGCGGGGGGATGCAGTCGGGCGCGGTCCCGACGCGCCCCGCGCAGGCCGGCGGCGGCTTGCACCGCACGGCGCCTTCGCCGACGGGCTCGCAGGCGGGCTCGTAGTCGCGGCCGTCGCGCCGCTCTTTGCCGTATTCGCGGCGGTCGCTTTCGCGAGCGGACCGACAGTCGAACGTCCCGTCGCCGTTCGCCTTGCAATCCGGAGGCGGCACGCACCCGTCGCCGCCGATGCGGCCTTCGCAGTGGGGCGGGGGCCGGCAGCGGGCGACGCCGTCCGCGCGGAACTCGCAGGGCGGCTTCTCTTCGCGTCGCTCCCCTTCGTAGGGCCGGTGACCGTATCCGTACCCGCCCGGAGCCGTGTGGTTCGGGGGCGGGTAGGGGTGGGGCGGCGTCGTGAAGTTCCCGTGCGGCGGCGCGTAGTGCTCGGCCGCGGGCACGAACCCGGGGGGGACCGGGACGCCGACGACGACGGTGGCGCTTGCCTCGACCGCGGGCGCGGGCGAGGGCGGGGGGGATCCGCCGGTGCCGCCGTCGGCCGGCGCGTCGGCGGGCTCGGCGACCTGCGCCGCGGCCGAAAACGCGGTCGCGACGAACAAAGCCGTGGCTACGATCGTGGGGATTGCCTTCAGGGAGAACACCTCAGGGGGCCGGTCGGTCGCGGATGCTTCCGACCAACCGTGGTTCGAGCGGGAGCCGGCCTTGAACCTTTCCCGGCGACCTTATGTTGCAGCGCCCGGGCCGGTTTGACGGACGTGAAGGTTCCGACGGCGCTCGCGGGAGCTTTATAAAGGGAGGCGGCCTACTAGGCGACGCGATGGTACTCGAAGGCCTCGGCGAGAACCTTCGGGCGACGCTCCGCAAGATCGCGAGCGCCGGCGCGATCGACGAGACGCTCGTGAAGGAGGTCGTCCGGGACATCCAGCGCGCGCTCCTTGCGGCCGACGTGAACGTGAAGCTCGCGATCACGCTCACCCGCGAGATCGAGCGACGCGCCGTCTCGGAGAAGCCGAAGCCGGGGATGACGCAGCGCGAGTACGTCGTCCGGATCGTCTACGAGGAGCTCGTGCGGATCCTCGGGGAACCGCACGACGTCGGCCTCAAGCCCCAGCGCATCATGCTCGTCGGTCTATACGGGCAAGGCAAGACGACGAGCGCCGGCAAGCTCGCCTCCTTCTTCCGGAGGAAGGGGCTCACGGTGGGCCTCATCGCCTGCGACGTGCACCGGCCCGCGGCCTACGACCAACTGAAGACGCTTTCCGAGCAGGCGCAGGTCCACTTCTACGGCGAGCCCAAGAACAAAGATGCGGTCGTGATCGAAGAACGGCTACGCCCAGCTGAAGGGCCGCGCGGACGTGCTGATCTTCGACACGGCGGGCCGGCACCAGCTCGTCCCCGAGCTCGTCTCCGAGATGAAGGACATCGAGGGCGCGATCCGCGCCGACGAGAAGTTCCTGGTCCTCGACGCGACGGTCGGCCAGCAGGCCGGGCCGCAGGCCAAGGCGTTCCACGAGGCCGTGAAGCTCACCGGCGTGATCCTCACGAAGATGGACGGCAGCGCAAAAGGCGGCGGCGCGCTCTCGGCGGTCTCGGAGACCGGCGCGCCCGTCACGTTCATCGGCACGGGCGAGCACCTCGACGAACTGGAGAAGTTCGAGCCCGCCCGGTTCATCTCCCGGCTCCTCGGGATGGGCGACTTCCAGTCGCTCCTCGAGAAGGCGCAGGAGGTCGTCGACGAGGAGAAGGCGGAGGAGACGGCGCGCCGCATCATGTCGGGGAAGTTCAGCTTGATCGAGCTTCGGGAACAGATGGAGATGCTCACGAACATGGGGCCTATCGGAAAGGTCATGGAGATGATCCCGGGCCTCGGCGGCAAGATGGGCGGGGCGAACACGAAGCAGATGGAAGAGACCCAGAAGCGCCTCGCGAAGTTCCGCGTCCTCATGGACTCGATGACGCAGGAGGAGCTCGAGAACCCGGACGACGTGAAGTCGAGCCGGATGAAGCGCATCGCACGCGGCGCCGGGATGGAGCCGAAGGACGTGAAGGAGCTCCTCAACTACTACGAAATGTCGAAGCGCGCGGTCAAGGGCTTCGCCGGGAACCGGAAGGCCCAAAAACGTCTCATGCAGCAGCTGAAATTCCAGGAAGGCGACACGGAGTAGCCGACCAAAACCCCGGTGCACTGGGGGACCGAAGCGAAGCGCAGGTCCCCCGCGTTCGCCAGCCCTTTTTCTTTTCCACGTCCGCTTTTCTTTTTGGGCTACAGCCTGCCCGGGTAATCCCGCAGGCAGCCCGGGGACTCGTTGCCCGGTGCAAACCGGTGTTCCTTTTTCCTTGGGGGCCGATTCCGTCACGGAGGAGATGGGATGGGCAAGACCTTCCGGCGCTACGACCAGGATCAGACGTTCTTGTTGCCGCCGAGCCTCGACGATTGGCTGCCGC
>JBQTJL010000088.1:0-14627 GCA_052387135.1 Methanobacteriota archaeon
CGTTGCTTGCGGATCACCCGGACTTCGGGGTGGTCGACCTCGTGGGCGACCGCTCCGCCGGAAAGACCTACCGGGACGCGGTCCGGTGGGTGCTCGAGGGGCCGATCCCGCGTGGCGTCGCCGACATGAAGGTGAAGGCGGACGGCGACGACCTCGAGGCCGGCGTCTGCTTCAGCGCCGTCCCGTCGGGCACGGCGCTCGGTCTCGAGGCCCGCCTCGCGAAGGCCGGCCGGAAGGTCTTCAGCAACGCGAAGGATCACCGGATGGACCCCACGGTCCCGCTGATGGTGCCGGAGATCAATGCGGACCATGCGGGGCTGGTGAAGGCCCAGGGCGGCGACGGGTTCATCGTGACGAACCCGAACTGCACGACGATCGTCCTCGTGATGTCCCTTGCGCCGCTCGCGAGGGCGTTCGGCCTGCGGAAGGTCCACTGCACGAGCATGCAGGCGATCTCCGGCGCGGGGTACCCCGGCGTCCCCTCGCTCGACATCCTGGGGAACGTCGTGCCTTTCATCGGCGGCGAGGAGGAGAAGGTCGAGACCGAGCCCCTGAAGATCATGGGCCGCCTCGACGGCGCGCGCGTCCGCCCCGCGGAGTTCACGGTGAGCGCCACGTGCACCCGGGTCCCGGTCCAGGAGGCGCATTCGATCTCGGTCGCGGTCGAACTCGACGGCGACCCGACGCGCGAGGAGGTCCTTGAGGCGTGGCGGCAGTTCCGCGGCGAGCCACAAATGAAAGGCCTGCCGCTTGCGCCGAAGCGGCCGCTCCACGTCCACGACGCGGACGACCGCCCGCAGCCGCGCCGCGACTGGGCCCTCGAGCGGGGCATGGCGGTATCCGTCGGGCGCCTCCGCGCGGACCGTCACTTCACGTACAAGTACTTCGTTTCGGGGAGCAATACGGTGCGGGGAGCGGCGGGGTGCAGCATCCTCAATGCGGAACTCTTTCATTCGCGTGGGCTTCTGTAGCGCCGCGCTCCTGCTTTCGTGCGCGGTGCCCTCGGCGGCGCAGGGCGGGCCGTACGAGATCCGCCTGGACCCGGTGCCGGAGCGGGCGCCGGTCGGCGTCGCGGTCACGGTCGGAGCCACGGTCGTCGACGCGGCGGGCGGGCCGGTCGCGGGCGCCACGGTCGCGCTCGCAGGCTCGGGCGAGGAGCGCGTGAGCGACGGTGCCGGCCGCGCATCGTTCACGGTCGTGAAGGAGGCCCCCGGCCCGACCGAAGTGGGCCTCCGCCTCGTCTCCGTCGCAGGCCCGGACGGGCCCGTGCCGGTACCGGACGTCGCCGCGAACGTCACGGTCCTCTTCACGGGCCTCCGGCTCTCGACCTCGACCGCGTATGCGGGGGCCGGCGCGGAGAACCGCGTGCCGCTACGGATCTCGTGGCTCCACGACGACACGCCGGTCGAGAACGCGACCCTCGACGTGGGAGACGACGAGGGCGCGATCGTCCGGACCGACGCGGGAGGCCGCGCCGAGGTCCGGCTCGCGGGGCGGGACCCGGGCGTGACGCGGCTTTCGGTCCGCGTGCTTTCGGCACCGTTCGAGATCCGACACCTCGAGGGCGCGTGGCCGGTCGCCGCGTGGCTCACCGAGGAGGACGCGCCGGCCGAACGCGTCGCGGGCCGCGTGCTCGACGCCCGTGAGGATGCGCTTTCCGGCGCGATCGTCCGGGTCACCGTCGCGACGGTCTTGAACGAACGCCTCCTCAACGACACGTACGAGACGACGACCGAGCGCAACGGAAGTTACCGCGTCGACGTCCAGTACGCCGACGGTGACGCGCTCCGCGTGGACGTCCACCTCGGCGGACGGCTCGTCGGCGCGGTCGAAGCGAACGCCACGGCGCCGGAGACGACGGTCGATGTGGCGACGTCCGCCGCGCCCGGATCCGCGTGGCCCGGGCCCGCGCTGCTTGCGATCGCGTTCCTTGCGGGCGCCGCGGGCGGCGTCGTCTGGGGTTTCTCCCGCAGTAGATAACGTTTAAATACGAACAGCGTCATGGGGAGAATGCTCTTCTAGCCGGTTTTCTACCCGAGGAGAGTTTTCAATGCATCCGGCTGAAAACGTCAACGTTGGCACTACGACCCTGGGCTTGGTCTGCAAGGATGGCGTCGTCATGGGGACCGAACAGCGGGCCACCATGGGGCACCTCATCTCGCATAAGACCACGAAGAAGCTCTTCAAGATCGACGAACGGCTCGGCCTCACGGTCGCAGGCCTCGTCGGGGACGCGCAGGTCCTCGCCCGATGGCTCTCGGCCGAGGTCGAGCTCTACAAGGTGAAGCGGAACGGCGTCATCTCCGTGAAGGCGGCGTCGGCCTTGATGAGCAACATCCTGAACTCCCGGAAATTCTACCCGTTCTACGTGCAGCTCCTGATCGGCGGCGTGGACCGCGACGGCGGGCACGTATACAGCCTCGACGCCGCGGGCGGGTCGATCCCGGACCGGTTCGTGACGACCGGCTCCGGCTCGCCGTTCGTCTACGGTGTTCTCGAGGACCACTTCAAGCCCGAGCTTACGACCGGGGACGGTCTCGACCTCGGGATCCGGGCCTTGACCGCGGCGATGAAGCGCGACGCGGCCTCCGGCGACGGCATCCTCATCGCGGCGATCACCCAGAAGGACGGGTGGGTCCAGCTCGACGACGCCGAGATCGCCAAGCGGAAGAAGAAGATGGGCCTCTCCTAACGAAGGGCGAAGCCCGCCCTCAAGGTCATCATGGGAGTCGAAGACGTACTCAAAGAGATCCGCGAGGAGATCAAGAAGGCCGTCCCCTCGTCGGTCGAAGTGACCGACGTCGAGTTCGAGGCGGCCGTCCTCGTGATCTACACGAAACACCCCGAGAAGTTCGCCGAGGACGGCGACCTCGTCCGGAACCTCGCAAAGAAGCTCCGGAAGCGCGTCGTCGTCCGGCCGGACCCCTCGGTCTTGGCCGACGTCGAGAAGGCCGAGAAGGGGATCCGCGACATCGTCCCGAAGGAAGCCGAGATCACGGACATCTTCTTCGAGACGGACGTGGGCGAGGTCGTGATCGAGGCGCGGAAGCCCGGCCTCGTGATCGGCCGCCACGGCGAGACCCTGAACGAGATCAAGCGCGCGGTCGGCTGGGCCCCCCGTGTGAACCGGACGCCTCCGATCCCGTCGAAGACGATCAAGGAGATCCGCGACTACCTCCGGTCCGAGTCCGAGGACCGGAAGAACTTCCTCCGCCGCACCGGCCGCCGGATCTTCCGGGGCTCCGATAAGGCGGACCAGTGGGTCCGGTGGACCTGCCTCGGCGGCTACCGCGAGGTCGGCCGCTCCTGCCACCTCCTCCAGACGCAGGAATCGAAGGTGATGATCGACTGTGGCGTGAACGTCGGGAACGACGACGCGTCGACCCCGTATCTGCACCTTCCCGAAGCGTATCCGCTGACGAGCCTCGACGCGTTCATCCTCACGCACGCGCACCTCGACCACGTGGGCTACGTGCCCCTCCTCTTCAAGCTCGGCTACGACGGGCCGGTCTATTGCACGCCGCCCACGCGAGAACTGGCGGCGCTCCTCTGCATGGACTACATCAAGGTCGCCGCGGCCGAAGGCCGCAAGCCCCCGTACGAGACCGAGCACGTCCGGAAGATGGTCCAGCGGATGGTCACGCTGAAGTACGGCGACACGACGGACATCGCGCCCGACGTGAAGCTCACGTTCCAGAACGCGGGGCACGTCCTGGGGTCCGCGATCTGCCACATCGGCGACGGGCTCTACAACGTCGCCCTCACCGGCGACATCAAGTACGAGCGGACCTGGCTCTTCAACCCGGCCGTGCACAAGTTCCCCCGGCTCGAGACGCTGATCATCGAGGCGACGTATGGCGGGAAGAACGACTTCCAGCCGACGCGCCAAGAGGCGCACGTCCAGATCCAGGACATCGTGACGCGGACTTTGGAGAAGAAGGGCAAGATCATCGTCCCGGTCTTCGCGGTCGGCCGGAGCCAAGAGGTCATGCTGGTCCTCGAGGACCTCGTGCGCTTGGGCAAGATCCCGAAGATGCCGATCTACTTGGACGGGATGATCTGGGAAGCGACCGCGATCCACACGGCCTACCCGGAGTACTTGAACAACAAGCTCCGCTCCCAGGTCTTCCACGACGGCGACAATCCGCTGCTCTCCGACCTCTTCCAGCGGGTCGACTCGTACGAGACGCGGAAACAGATCCTCGCCGACCCGGGCTCTGCGATCGTGCTTGCGACCTCGGGGATGGTGAACGGCGGCCCGGTCATGGAATACTTGAAGGAATGGGGCCCGAACCCCGAGACGACGATGATCATCGTCGGCTTCACGGCGGAAGGCACCCTCGGCCGCCGGCTCCAGCGGGGCCTCCGCGACCTTCCGTTCACCGACAAGGGCAAATCGACCGTGTTGAAGCTCCAGATGAACGTCGAGACCGTCGATGGGTTCTCGGGCCACTGCGACCGGCGCCAGCTCATGAACTACATCAACAACGTGACGCCGCGCCCCGAACGAATCCTGATGATGCACGGCGAAGAGTCGCGCTGCATCGACTTTGCATCGAGCGTCCACAAGAAGTACCACATCGAGACGAGGGCGCCGCACAACCTCGAGACGATACGGTTCAAGTGAGCTTCAGAGCCCTGCCGGGCTATTTTCACAATGCGACTTGCGCTCGCTTCGCGCGTGCGAGGGAAGGCGACTTCCCTGGGGCGACGCGAGGCGGCGCAAAGACGGCTCAGGGTGCAGCAAATCGCCGTCGGACGGGTCCATACGTGCGTTCCGCAAGGGCAAGAAAGGCGTCTTCTGCCCTTCGAACGGCGGACTCGCGTCCACACGCGCCAACCGACGCGGTCCACAGGGTTCCGTGGCGGGCAAAGTAGATCCCGATTTCGTCGACGGCAGGAAATGACGGATCCCGGCGACGAGCCGCGCGCGCCAATAGAAGCAAGCTCTCCTCGCGCATTTGCCACGATTGCTTCGGCGACGGATGCCTTTTCCGGCGCGCTCGTCCGAACACGCTCGGCTGCGGTTTCCGCGACCCAGCCCGCGTCAACCGCGTCGGGGTGGCGCCGGGCCAACTCGAATCGCATCATGTAATCGAAAGCAGTTCCGACGACCCCATATGCGGTTGAACGAGGAGCGACCCGGAGTTCGCCCGGAATCCGTTTTGGCTTTTTGGGCGCCACGGACTTGACGATTTCCCGGCCTTCGGGCATCTGGATAAGTTCCGATACGCTCATCGCTTCGTGTGACACGGCTTTTGCAGAGAAAATCATTCCTGCGCTCGGTCCCCGGCCATCCGGAAGGGATGCTCGGGCGTAGCCCTCCCCGCGAGGGGCCGGAGCGGGGGGTCCAGCCCCCCGCGGAGGCCCCGAGCGCGAATCATTCCCTGCGACGCTCACCGAAACCCGGCGCGTCCTGCTCGCCCCAGACGGATGCCGCAACCTCGAACCCCGAACATTCATGCCGGGCGTGAGCCGTACCCGGGCATGGACGCCGTGGACCTCACGACGAACGAACGCAGCCACATCGGCAGCATGCGGGGCCGGCTCCGGAAGCTCGCCGGGTTCCTTCAGACGACGAAATTCGATTGGGAGACGGAGGACCCGAAGGCGTGGGCCGATCTTCTTGCCGAAGCCAGGGCGATCCAAGGCAACACCGACGCCGACGCCCGGTTCGTCGCTTCGCTCATGGCCAAACGGTACCTTGCCGGACGGTTCCGCTTGGTCGAGTTCGACGTCGCGCCGAGGCAGGGCACGGCGACGCTCCACATCGACGTCTCGACGACGGACGGGCGGCGCGTCGTGGGCGAGGTGAGGCCGGCCGTTCCCGATACGGCGGTCAAGGAGAAGGCGAACTTCCGGAAGGACTTCGATCGCCTACTCAAGGCACAGGCGAACTTCAAGTTCTTCTTCGTGACCGACGAGAAGGACTGGCACACGATCCGCGACCGGTATGCCGGCGAGATCCCGGGAAGCCGGGTCGTGCTCCTCCCGGCGGGAGTAGAGCATACGGCGGAGGCGCCCTCGCCTCGTCGTCCAGAACCGCCCTACACCCGCGACGTCGGACCGCTCGATCCCCCCCTTCTTCTCGAGGGCCGCGAGCTTCTTCTTCGCCTCCGCTTCGGAGACGGCGAACATGCGCGCGACCTCGAGCGTCGCGACCGGTCCGCGGAGCGCGACGTATGATTCGACGTCGACGGGGCGTCGCTTCTTGAGTTTCCGCCCCATCGTGGAGGCCACGTAGTCGACGGCGGCTTCGACCCGTGAAGGCTCGTAGGCCCGTTCGAGGGCCACCGTGGTCCTTTCTCCGTCCCGGACGACGAGCGAGTGGAAGTTCGCGCCGGGGCCGCCCCTCACATTGTCGTCTTCGAGCGCCTTCATCGCGTCGTCGCCCTCCACCGTCTTGAGGAGCGATTCCACGTGAAGACCCTGCGCCGAGATCACGTCGCGAAGGACGTCCTCGGACGCCGTGTCGTGTCCGTCGACGAAGAGCGCCGCCATCAGGGCTCGTTGCAGGGCGCGCTCCGCCCGGGGCCCCGACACGATGCCGGCGGCTTTCACGGCGAGCGCCGCAGGGAGGCACGTGTCCGGGAACCCGTCCCACGTGGAGGGGATCCGGGTGGGGACTTTTGTCGCCGCGACGATCTCGTGCTGGTACTCGATTGCCTCGGGTGCGCTCATTGCGTAGTCCTTGAGCCACTGGCGGAGGTCCGTCCAGGGAACCGCCTGGATCACCACCGTTTCGATCTGCTTCCCGTAGACCATCTCGAGACGATCGATCACGGCGGAGTAGCCCCACGACGCGCTGCAGAGGGGTGACGTGGCGTGGACGACTTCGATCGTTCTCCCCATGAGGTCACCGTCCGTGCCTACGCTGCGCGGCGGCTTGAGGGTTTCGAGCCCCCGGAGGCGGCGCCACCTTCGCGTCCCGAAGGGACGCTACCCTCCGCCACGATGAACTCCCGGCACCTCGCCGCCCCGCACTCGCACGGCCATGGGTCGTCGTCCCATTCAAACTCGTAGTCATACGTGATCTCGTCCCCTTCGCGGATCCGTCGGCGTGCGACGAGGAACACGCGGCCCTTCCGGATCACGGCCTCGGCGTTCCCGTCGCAGCTGTGGTTCGCGAACCTCGCGACGTTCCCGGAGACGTCCCCGTCGAGGTCGCCGGCGCGCCCGAGGTCGAAGACGAAGATCCGTCCCCGCGCCTCCTCGCGGAGGGCGATCCGGTCGCCTTCTCCTTTGGAGATCCGGCGGCCGACGTATTCGACGATCGTCTCGCCGCGAGCGAATCCCCGCCGAGCGAAGAGCCCGCGGCCGTGGACGCCCGAAGCTCGCACGACGACGCCCGCCCGCCTCGAGACGGGCCCGGACCGTCCGCGACCTACGGCGCGGCGCGCCAGAAGCGGCCCACGCCGGCGACGTCGAGGCGCTCGATGCGTCCCTTCTTCTCGAGCGCGGCGAGCTTCTTCTTCGCCTCGGCCTCGGGGACCGCGAACATGCGCGCGACCTCGAGCGTGGCGACGGGGGCCCGGAGCGCGACGTATCCTTCGACGTCGGTGGGGCGGCGCTTCTTCAGTTTCCGCCCGAGGGTCGCCGAAAGGTAGTCGATCGCGGCCTCGGCCCGCGCGGGGTCGTAGCATTGCTCCAGCGCGACGGTGGTCTTGTCGCCGTCGCGGACGAGGAGCGAATAGAAGTTTGCGCCGTGGCCGCCCCGGTGGCTGTCCGCCTCGAGCGCCTTCATCGCGTCGTCTCCCTCGACCGCCTTCAAGAGCGCGTCGACGTCGAGGCCCTGCTCGCGGATCACCTCGCGAAGGACGTCTTCCCTCGCGGTGTCGCGGCCTTCGGCAAAGAACGCGAACATCAGTGCGCGTTCGAGCCCGCGCTCGGCGGCGGGTCCCGCGACGAGACCGGCGGCCTTCACGGCGAGCGATGCCGGGAGGCACGTGTCCGGCATCTCGTCCCAACACGGGGCGAGGTATGTCGGGATCCGTATCGCATCGAGGATCTCGCGTTGGAACCCCATCGCTTCCTTCTCGTCCATCCCGTAGTCCTTGAGCCATTGGTCGCGGTCCGTGTAGGGGATGGCCTGGATCACGGCGAACTCGACCGATTTCCCGTAGACGGCCCCGAGCCGTCCATGACGGCGGAATAGCCCCAGGACCAGTTGCAGAGCGGCGACGTGGCGTGGACGACCTCGACCTTTCGTGGCATATGGCTCCCGGAGGACTACGACGGCTTCCGGCCTTAAACCTACCCCGGCCGAAAGAGCGTTTAGGCGGGATGGCGATGCGGAAGCGATGCCGGCGCCCGACATCGAGTCCGTGCTGCACGAGTCGCGCTCCTTCCCGCCCCCCGACGATTTCGCGCGCCGTGCGAAGCTCTCCGCGACGACATACGCCGACCTTCGGGCCCGGGCCGCAAGAGACCCGGAGGCATTCTGGGCCGAGGCCGCTGCGGACCTCGAGTGGGCGCGCCGCTGGGACCGCACGCTCGAATGGAAGCCGCCGTTTGCGAAGTGGTTCGTGGGCGGGCGCCTCAACGTCGCCGCAAACTGCGTCGACCGACACCTTGCCTCGGGACGCCGGGACAAGGCCGCCATCATTTGGGAGGGCGAGCCCGGGGACACCCGGACCCTCACGTACCAGGCGCTCGCCTCCGAGGTCGCGCGCTTTGCGAACGGGCTCCGGGCCCAAGGCATCCGCGAGGGCGACCGCGTCGGGATCTACATGCCGCTCATCCCCGAGGCGGTCGTCGCGATGCTCGCGTGCGCCCGGATCGGGGCACCCCACAGCGTCGTCTTCGGCGGCTTCTCGGCCGAGGCCGTGAAGGACCGGATGAGCGACGCAAGGGCGCGCGCGATCGTGACCGCGAACGTGGGCTACCGGAAGGGCGCGCCCGTGCCGCTCAAAGCGAACGTCGACGAAGCCGTGAAGGCCGCGCCGACGGTCGAGACGGTGATCGTCGCCGAGCGCGACGGGACCGAGGTCCCGATGACGAAGGGCCGCGACGTGCTCTGGAGCGACGTCGTGCGGGGACAGAAGACCACCGCGGAGGCGCCTCCGCACGATTCCGAGCACCCGCTGTTCGTGTTGTACACCTCGGGCTCGACGGGAAAGCCCAAAGGCGTGCTCCACACGGGGGGCGGCTACTTGACCGGCGTCGCCGCGACGACGAAGTGGATCTTCGACCTGCGGGAGGAGGACACCTACTGGTGCACCGCCGACATCGGGTGGGTCACCGGGCATAGCTACGTGGTGTACGGCCCGCTCGCAAACGGCGCGACCGTGTTCCTCTACGAGGGCGCGCCGACGACGCCCCAACCGGACCGTTGGTGGGACATGATCGAGCGCCACCGCGTCTCGATCCTGTACACGGCACCGACCGCGATCCGCGCGTTCATGCGGCTCGGCGAGCCGCACCCGGCCGCGCACGACCTTTCGAGCCTCCGCCTCCTCGGCACCGTGGGCGAGCCGATCAACCCCGAGGCCTGGATGTGGTACCGGCGCGTGATCGGGGGCGACCGCTGCCCGATCGTCGACACGTGGTGGCAGACCGAGACCGGCGCGATCCTCATCTCGCCGATGCCGGGGGCGACGACGACGAAGCCCGGGACCGCGACCCTTCCGTTCCCGGGGATCGACGCGGCCGTCGTCGACCAGGAGGGCCGCGAGGTCGGGCCGGACCAAGGCGGCTTCCTCGTGATCCGGAAGCCATGGCCGTCGATGCTCCGCACCATCTACGGGGATCCGGATCGCTACGTGCAACAATACTGGAGCCGGTTCCCAGGCGTCTACTTCACGGTCGATGGAGCCCGCCGCGACAAGGACGGCTACTTCTGGATCATGGGCCGGATCGACGACGTGATCAAGGTCTCCGGGCACCGCCTCGGCACGATGGAAGTCGAGAGCGCCCTCGTTTCGCATAAGCACGTCGCGGAGGCCGCCGTGATCGGGCGACCGGACGACGTGACGGGCGAGGCGATCGTGGCGTTCGTGACCGTAAAAAAAGGTGTCCCCACATCCCACGCGTTGGTCGACGAGCTCAAAGCGCACGTGGTGAAGGAGGTCGGCGCGCTGGCGCGCCCCGCGGAGGTCCGGTTCACCGAGGCGCTGCCGAAGACCCGGTCCGGCAAGATCATGCGGCGGCTCCTTCGAGAGGTCGCCTCGGGCGGGCGCGTGAAAGGCGACGTGACGACGCTCGAAGACTTCTCCGTCCTCGAGGCCCTCCGGGGAAGCGAGGAAGAATAGTGGACCTCCCGGGCTTCGTAAAGGAGGTGCGCGCGCTCTCCGCCGCGGCAACCGGAGTCGCCGAACGGCTCTCGCTCCGAAGCGGCGAGCAGGCGGTGAACGTGCACGCGTACGCCCGCGCCCCGTACGAGGCGTTCCTCGCCCGCCACGCCGCCGGGCGGCGCCGCCGTCCGGTCGTCGCCCTCGCGATGAACCCCGGGAAGAACGGTGCCGTGCAGACGGGGATCCCGTTCACGGACGTCGAGATGGCCTCGCGAATCCTTCCGGCGTTCCCGGAACTCGTCGAGCGGTACCGCGCGCGGCTTCCGCCGCCCGGAAAGGAGCCGTCCGGCCGGCGGCTCTACCGGTGGGGCGCGGCGCGGTTCGGAAGCGAGGACGCGATGCTCGCCGACCTTCAGGTCCTGATCACGTGCCCGGTCGCGATCTTGGGCCGCGGAAAGAACGGAGCGCTCGTGAACGTGCCCGTCGAAGGGCTCCGCGGCGAGAACGACCGCGTCGTCACCGACATGATCCAGCGGCACGCGCCCCGGCTCCTCCGCGCCGCGCGCCCGCGCGCCGTGCTTATCCTCGGGAACTACGCGGAGCGGGTCTGGGACGGGATGGTCGAACGAGGCACCACGCCCGATGTCCCGGTCGCAAAGGCGATGCACCCCGCCGCGCACGTGGACGACGCGACCTGGTCCGCGAGCGCCGACTCGGCCTATCGAAGCCTTTAAGCAGCGAAAGGGTCGCTATCGGCAGCGTGTTGGTGATCGTGGCAGGCGCCGGCGAGGTCGGCCTCAAGGTCTCGCAAGGCCTCCGCGAGGAAGGCCACGACGTCGTCTTGATCGACGAACGGGACGAGGCCCTGCTGCGCGCGGCCCGACTCGACATCGGCACCGTCGCCGGGAACTGCTGCGCGCCGCGGACCCTCATGGAAGCCGGCGTCACGAAGGCGGAGCTGTTCTTCGCGGTGACCTCGAAGGACGAGGTGAACATGCTCGCCTGCTCGATGGCGAAGCCCTCCGGGTGCCGCACGGTCGCGCGGATCAACGGCCCGGACTACGTGGACCAGGCCGTGACGCGAAAGTACGCGGCGATCGGCGTCGACGTCGCGATCTGCCCCGAGCTCGTCGCGGCGCTCAAGGTCGGCCGCCTCCTCGACATCCCGTCGGTCGCGGACATCGGGGTCTTCGCGCAGGGGCGCGTCCGTCTCGTAGAGACCGTGGTCCGCTCGGGATCCAAGGCGTCCGGGAAGCCGCTGAAGGACCTGAAGATCCCGGCCGGCGCGAACGTGGTCGCGGTCCTTCGCGAGGCGGAGATCATCGTTCCGTCGGGCTCGGACCGCCTCTTCGAGGGCGACCGCCTGCTCGTGATCGTGCAGCACGAGGAGGATGTCTCGCGGCTCGAGAAGCTGATGGGGACCCCGGCCGCGGTTGAGTCGGACCGGAAGGTCCGCCGTGTGCTCGTGATGGGCGGGACCCGGCTCGGCGAGCACGTCGCCCGGATCCTCTCGGAGCGCGAAAAGCACGTGACGCTCGTCGAGGAGGACCCAGCGCGCTGCAAGGCGCTCGCCCAAGAACTCTCGGGCGTCACGGTCGTCCAAGGGAACGCGACGGACAAGGACGTCTTGATCGACGAAGGCATCGAGACCGCGGACGCCGTCATCGGCGCGGCGAAGCTCGAAGAGTTCAACATCTTGTCCTGCCTTCTATCAAAGTCGCTCGGGGCGAAGCGTGCCGTCGCGTTCGTGAACCAGCCGGACTTGAAGTCGCTCGTCGAGCGGATCGGGATCGACATCGCGATCGACCCCCGGCACGCGGCCGTGTCCGAGTTCCTGAAGTATGCCCACGCGAAGCCCCCGGAGGAGATGACCCTGCTCTCCGAGGGCGAGGCCCAGATCCTCGAGGTCGAGGTGCCGGAAAAGAGCCGGATCGCGGGGACCCGCCTCCAGCGCGCCGGGTTCCCGCCGCAGAGCGTCGTCGGCGCGATCGTGCGCGGCGAAGAGGTCCTCGTGCCGCGCGGCGACACCGTCCTTGCAAGCGGGGACCGGCTCGTCGTGTTCGTCCGCGCGGACGCCGTGAAGGCGCTCCAGCGCCTCCTCTCGTAGCCTCGCGCGAAGCGGCCTTTCGAACCAAAAAGAACATGGAGAGGCGCTCCCTTCGGGAGCCCGGAGGAGTAGGGTGCGATTTTCGACGGTCGCGGGGAACCTCGGAGCGATCCTCCGCCTCTTCTCGATCTCGCTCCTGTTTCCCGCGCTCGTCTCGTTCCTCTACCGCGAGCCCGGCTTCGACCTTCTCGGCGTCCACGTGCCGTGGCACGGGCTCGTGTTCCTCGTCTGCTTCGCGTTGGTCCTCGGCACCGGCCTCTTCCTCGGGCGCGTCGGCCGCGCGGAGGAGTTCCGTGACTACGAGGCCTTCGTGCTCGTCGCCTCCGGGTGGCTCGTCGTCGCCGCGTTCGGGGCGCTCCCGTACGTCTTCACGGGGACCGTGCTGAATCCGCTCGACGCCTACTTCGAGTCGATGTCGGGGTTCACGACGACCGGCGCGAGCATCCTCGAGTATCCGCTCGAACAATACTCGAAGAGCGTCCTCTTCTGGCGGAGCCTCACGCAGTGGATCGGCGGCATGGGCATCATCGTGCTCTCGGTCGCGGTCCTCGGACGCTTGACCGAAGGCGGCGCGCGCCTCATGAGCGCGGAGCTTCCCGGCGGCACGGTGACGCGCCTGAAGCCCCGCATCACGCAGACCGCGCGGCTCCTCTGGGAAGTCTACCTCGCCCTCTCGATCCTGCTCTTCGGGCTCCTCGCGATCCTCTTCCACTGGAAGGGCCTCTCGTGGCCGGACGCGGTCTACGACGCCGTGGTCCACACCTTCTCCACGCTGTCGACGGGCGGCTTCAGCACGCGGACCGATTCGATCGGGTTCTACCGCTCCCATCTCGTGAACCTCGTCGTGACGGTCTTCATGCTCGTGGGCTCGATGAACTTCACGCTGCTCTATTTTGCGCTCCGCCGCGAGGGCCGACGCCTCCGGGACGACCCCGAGCTCCGGTTCCTCGGCACCATGTTCGTCGTGCTCACCGTGTTCCTTGCGGCGACCGTCTACTTTGCGGCGTCGTTCGAATCCGCACCGGGCGAGGAGGAGACCGTCTGGGCGACAATCGGCGGACGAAGCGTCGGAAACGCCGTGTCCCACGCGATGTTCCAGACCGCGACCATCATCTCGACGACCGGATACGCGACCGCGGACTTCGGGCAATGGCCGCAGGCGTCCCAGATGCTGCTCCTCTTCCTCATGTTCGTCGGAGGCTCGACCGGGAGCACCGCGGGCAGCATCAAGCTCTTCCGGATCCTCCTTCTCCTGAAGCTCGTCGTCCGCGAGGTCACGAAGGCGGTACACCCGCGCGCGCTCATCCCGGTGCGTCTTTCCGGCGAGGTCGTCGAGGAAGAGTTCTTGGCCCGCGTGTCCGCGTTCTTCTTCGCCTACATGACCGTGTTCTTGTTCGCGTCCGTGCTCCTTGCGCTCCTCGGCCTCGACCTCGTTTCGGCGGCGTCGGCGGTCGCGGCCTGCCTCGGGAACATCGGGCCCGGCTTCGGCGTGGTGGGCCCGAGCTTCACGTATCAGAACGTGCCGGATGCCGGGCGGCTCGTCCTCATCTTCGTGATGTGGGTCGGGCGCCTCGAGATCTTCACCGCCCTCGTCCTCTTCTTCCCCTCTACCTATCAACGATAGCGCTCGCTCGCTCATACAGCTTTATATGCGGCCGAGCGCTAGCGTGAATGATGAAGTTCAAGGGCCGCCACCTCGTCCACATCGACGACCTCGCGGTCGAGGAGATCGAGCACGTCCTTGCGGCGGCCGAGAAGATGCTGCCGGCCGCGGCGGGCCGGAAGAAGCTCGCGGTCGCGGACGGGAAGATCCTCGGCACCCTGTTCTACGAGCCTTCGACGCGGACCAAGCTCTCGTTCGAGACCGCGATGCTGCGGCTCGGCGGGAACCACATCGGGTTCGCGGACCCCACGACGACCTCGTGGACGAAGGGCGAGACACTCGCAGACACCGCCCGCATCGCGTCGTCCTACGCCGACGTGCTCGTGCTACGGCATCCGCACGAGGGCTCGGCGCGGCTTGCCGCGAAGTTCTCCGGGGTCCCCGTCGTAAACGGCGGCGACGGGGCCGGCCAGCACCCGACCCAGACCCTGCTCGACCTTTTCACGATCCGAAAAGAGAAGGGCCCGCTCGAGCGGCAACGCGTTGCGCTCGTCGGCGACCTGAAGTACGGCCGGACCGTGCACAGCCTCGCCCACGCGCTCGCGCGGTTCCACGTCGAGATGGTCTTCGTGGCCCCCCCGTCGCTCCAGATGCCGACCGACATCGTGGAGCGCTTGAAGTCGCA
>JBQTJL010000089.1:0-4029 GCA_052387135.1 Methanobacteriota archaeon
CGTCGTCGAGGGTCCCCTTCACCTCGGCGGCGAGGGTCCCCACGACGAGGAACCCGAGACCGGCGACGATGCGGAACCGCGCGGCCGTCGCGTCCGTGCCTCCGCGACCGAGCGAGGCTGCAAGGAAGGTGAGGTAGTAGCTCGTCGTGGCGGCAAGGAGGAGCAGGCCGTCCACCTCCTGCGACACGAGGAACGCGACGTAGACGTACGAGGCGACGAGGGCTCCTTCGCCAAGGAGGGTCCACGATCTGCGGAAGGCGACCGTGAGCAGAGCGACCGACAGGACGAGCGTATAGACCAACGCGAGCGTCGGGACGTCCTTCGAAAGGAACGAAGTAAGGTAGCCCAGGACGAAGGCCTCGGCCGCGAGCCCCCGCGCGTCCCGCAACGCCGCGTACGCGGCGGCGGCGAGCGCGGCGGCCGCAAGGAGGAGCCCGTCCGTCGTGATCGTGAGGCCGAAGATCGCGCGATATTCTTCGAACGCGTACGCGGCCCAGAGGCAGAAGTACGTGAGCGCGAACCCGCCGCCCGCGACGACCTCCGCCCAGTTCCGGTACCGGGGGCTCCGGGACCGGAGGAGGTCTGCGGCCGCGACAAGGAGGATGCCCCCGAGGACCCCGAGGACGATCCGGGCGGTGAGGCCGATCCAGTCGTTGTCGATCGCGTATTTCACGAAGAAGGCGACGCCCAAGACGAGCGCCGCGACGCCGGCCTTCGCGAGCCAGTCGGACCCGACGCGCGCTTCGAGCGATTCCCGACGCTCGGCCGGAGCCGGTCGCGGGGAATCAGGAGCGGGAACGGGCTCTCCGTCCGGCTTCCCGCTGCCTGCTTCCTGCTTCCGACCCGCCTCCGAGATGCGAAGGCGCGCCTCGATCCCATCGACCCGCGTGCGGAGAAGCCGGACTTCGCGCGCGAGCGCGTCGATCGCCTCGTCCGTGCTCCGTTCCCGGGACGCGTCCGGCACGCTCGGCACGGAATCCCGCGCCGGATAAACGTTTCGAAGGCGGCCGCGACCGCGCTACGGAATCCCGAAGGGGTTTTTTCCGTCGGGAGCGCATCGGGCCCCGATGCGCGCCTTCGTCGCTCTCGCGGTGCTTGCGGTCCTCATGCTGCCCTCGTTCGGCCGGAGCGACGAGCCCTTGGTCACGATCGACCTCATCCCCCCCACGGACCGGACGCACCTTCGCGTGCTGCTTTCGCCCGCGCCGCACGGGGACCCCGCCGGTCCCGATGCCTTCGCCGTCTCTGGCCTCGAGTACACGTTCGCGGCCCGGATCGGCATCCACGATTGGGAACGGCATCTTTCCGACTACCTCGCCGACCACCCGGAGCACGCGTACCTTCGGAGGATCGCCCTGCACGTCGACCCGTTGGAGGGGCCCGGGCCCGTCACGCTGCGTCCGGGCGAGGACGTGGCGGTCGCTTGGCTCGAGACCGGGGCCGGAATCTTCCGCGGCCTCGAGGCCGATACGAAGGGGAACGGCTTCGTCTGTCCGTCGTATATCGGCGTGGTCGAGGATTTCTTCCCGGAGGTGGAGCCGGTCGTCCCCGACGAGGACCCGGTCGCGCCGCTTGCCTGCAAGGTCTGGGAGAAGGGCGTCCACCGTCACGTCCGGGACCCGCAAGGCGCGATCCTCCTCACGATATTCAACCGGTGGAGCTGGCAGCCGGAGTATGACTTCGCGAAGGCGAGCGACATCCGGCTCGGCGCCGCGCACGAGATGATCCACGCGCTCGGCGTCGGGCACGTCTTCGGGCCGGTGAACGACATCCAAGGGGCCTCCGTCGCCGGCATCGGTTCCCGGGTCTGGGGCGACGGCGATCCCACGACCTACCCCGAGGACGGGCGCCGGCCGTACGCATGCCCGAGCAACCTCGACTACATGGCGCTCGCGTACGTCTACTCGTGGCTCGAGACGGGCCGGGCCGACTTCCCGCGGCCGCACGAGGGCGTCACGCTGTCGATCCCGCTCTCCGAGTACAAGCAATACTGCTAGCCGGCGAAGCCCGCCCACCGGAGCGCCGCGAGCGCGACCGCTCCCGTTACGAGCGGCAGGTAGAAGGACCGCCGCCAGAGGAGCGTCGCCCCGGCAGGCACGGCGGCGAGCACGTACGGGAGGCGGTCGTCCGGCGCCGCGCCGAGGTGGAGCACGCCGACCATCGTCCCCGCGATCACGACCGGCAGCCACGGCAGGGCCTTCGCGAGGGTCGTCGGGGGAGCCCGGCCCCGGAGCCAAAGCTCGGGCGCCAAGCGGATCGCGACCGAGACGAGCCCGGCGCCTGCGACGAAGAGGACCTCACGCTCCATTCGCCCACCGTCCGAAGGAAAGCGCGAGGGCCGGCGGCACGACGAGCACCGCGGCGGTCCCGAAGCCGACGGACGCCCAGAGCCCGGCCGCCGCGAGCGCGGCAAGGCCCGCGACGAGGCGCCGCCGGTCCTCGGCGAAGATCCCGAAGAGGCCGACGAAGATGCCGGGGAGCGCGTAGTCGAGGCCCAAGGGCCGAAGGTCGGGAAGCGACGCGCCGAGGAACGCGCCCGCCGCGGTCCCCCCGACCCACAGCGTCCACAGCGTGAGCGGGACGGAAAGCAGCCCGGCAAGGGGCACGGGCGCCGCCCGCGTCCATGCGGCCTGCAACGCGTAGGATTCGTCGACGACGCCGAGGGCGACCGCGGAGCGGCCGAGGCGTCCCGCGCCGACGCGGCGCGCGATCTCGAGGGCACCTGTCGAAAGGAGGAGGTACCGCGCGTTGATCACCCCGACGAGGAGGACCGCCGAGAGCGCCGAGGCGCCCTGCGCGAGGATCGCGACCGATGCAAACTGCGCGCCGCCGGCAAAGACGAGGGCGGAGAGCGCGATCGCGCCCAAGGGCGAGAGGCCCGCCGCGACCGCGGCCGCGCCGAAGAGCGCGCCCAACGGCACGATCCCCGGGGCGAGCGCCATCGCCCGCACGGCCCCCCCCACGACCATGCTCGGACGGCGCGTCATCATACGGGGAGGCGACTCCCGCGGAATCCGTCTTGTGCCGTCAACAGACGGCAGGTCGGATAGCCGTCATACGACGGCAAAACTAGAAAGGGCCCTCCGGGCATGAGGAGTGTATGTTCGAGGTCCAGTTCCGGTTCCGGCACGGATGCGAAGTGAACCGCCTCTCCGACCTTTACCCCGAGGTCCCGATCGGCCACTGGTGCAACTTCCGCGTCGAGATCCTCGAGTTCAACACGAAGGACCCGGAGGTCGCGGACGCGATGCGGCGGGACCTCGCACGGCTCTACGGCCGGGCCCCGAAGTCGGTGAAGGCGCTCTCCACCGCGGGCCGCGTGACCACCGTCGTCACGAAGTGCGACCACAAGCAGGGCCGGACCATCTCCCACCTCGTCGAGCGGTTCGGCTGCCTCTACCTTCCGCCCGTCGTCTACCAGGGCGGATACGAGCACTATCGCATCGTCGCGTTCGACGACCGGCAGCTCGCACGGCTCTTCGCGGCGCTCGCCAAGCGCGGCGAAGTGCACCTTGAGCGAAAGGGGCGCCTCGAATCCGAACTCCTGGGGCGGATGTTCATGATCTCCGCGTCCGAGGTCCTCTCGGATCTTACGGAGAAGCAGGCGACGGCCCTCCTTGCCGCGGTCGAAGGAGGCTACTACCGCGTGCCGCGGATGGTCCGGACCGAGGACATCGCGAAGCGCCGCCGCGTCCCCCGCACGACGTTCGAGGAGCACGTGCGGAAGGCCGAGTCGAAGGTCATCAACGCGATGGCGCCGTACCTCGCGCTCTACGCTGCCGGGCAGCGGGAGGCGGGGGCGAAGGACCAGGTGATGAGGGCGGGGTTGCCGTGGCAAGCCACCCCCATGGGTCGTCGCCCCGCCGCCGTAGGGCCTGGTCGCAGACCTACGATCGGCGCGCAGGTCTGCTTGGGGGTCCGAGCGAAGATGCCATGAAACGCCCCCGGACGAAATCGACGGGTTCCTGACCCGGTTGTTC
The DNA here is from genome assembly GCA_052387135.1 of Methanobacteriota archaeon. Taxonomy (GTDB): domain Archaea; phylum Thermoplasmatota; class SW-10-69-26; order JACQPN01; family JBQTJL01; genus JBQTJL01. The sequence continues at coordinate 3,981 of JBQTJL010000089.1, forward strand.
CGTGGGTGGAATGGTTTGGAGGCCGGGCCGACGCCGACCGTTGCCTCGC
>JBQTJL010000090.1:0-1548 GCA_052387135.1 Methanobacteriota archaeon
GAGCGACCGGCGCGGAATCGCCTGGAGCGGGCCGGTCCTCCGCCGTCCGGGGCACACGTGCGGCGTCGACCTGTCGCCCCGACCCCTCGGGATCCTCCGGGCGCTCTTTGACGGCGTCGAGGTCCGGACGGCCCTCGGCGGGTTCGTCTACGTCGCGGTCGCAATCCGGGGTCCCGCTATCACCCGTGAGAATCAGACGCCAGAATCGAGCGCTGCCCCGATGGGGCCACACGGCGATCGGGTCGTGGTGGCATGATGCCGAGAAGGATCCTTCTGTGGGTTTCGCTTGCGATCGCGACGGTCGCCGGATGCACGTCCGCGCCGCCGCCGGCGCCCGACGACGGCCCGGCGGGAGGCGTCTCCACGCACGTCGAGATGATGGACCTCAAGTTCGCGCCCGCGACCATCACGGTGGCGGTCGGGGCGACCGTCACGTGGACGAACCACGAGGTGGCCCCGCACACGGTCACGACGATGGACCCCGACCGATGGGGTACGCCGGGGAGCGGCGACGAGACCGAAGAATGGCTCGCCGAGGGCGAGAGCTGGAGTTTCAAGTTCACCGAACCCGGCACGTACCGGTACCGGTGCCTGCCCCACTCGACGGCGTCGGGCGCCGGAATGGTGGGCACCGTGATCGTGACCGGCGACGGCGTCGCACCGGCCGCCGAAGACGATGCGGCCCCCACGACGACCGTCGTGCCGGACCCGCGAGCCCCGGCGCGTTCCCTGCCGGATGCCGACGGGGTCGTCCGGGTGTCGCTCGAGACGCGCGAGGTCGCGGCCGAGTTCGCGGACGGCGTGGGGTACACGTTCTGGACCTTCGACGGGACGGTCCCGGGTCCGATGCTCCGCGTGCGGCAGGGCGACACGGTCGAACTCACGCTCACGAACGCGGGGAACAGCACGATGCCGCACAGCATCGACCTGCACGCGGTGAGCGGGCCGGGCGGGGGCGCGGTGCTCACCCAGACGCCGCCCGGCGGGACCTCGACCTTCCGGTTCGAGGCGAGGAACCCGGGCCTCTACATGTACCACTGCGCGACACCGCACGTGCCCACGCACATCGCGAACGGGATGTACGGCCTCATCCTGGTGGAGCCGCGCGAGGGGCTGCCGCCGGTCGACCGCGAGTACTTCGTGGTCCAAGGCGAAATCTACCCCGATGGAGCGCTCGGAGAGGCGGGCATGCATGCGTTCGACCTCGGGAAGCTCCTCGAGGATCGCCCGGAGTACTTCCTCATGAACGGACGCGTCGGGGCGCTCGCAGGGTCCGGTGCGCTAACAGCCCGGACGGGCGAGACCGTGCGCATCTACTTCGGCGTGGGCGGATTCGTGGCGTCGAACTTCCACGTGATCGGGGAGGTCTTCGATCGGGTCTACGCCGAGGGCGGTTTCCCGCCGCGGGAGCACGTCCAGACCACGCTCGTGCCGGCCGGAGGCGCCACGATCGTCGAATTCGAGGTCGACGCCCCGGGCACCCACCTCCTCGTCGACCACGCGCTCTCCCGCGCGATCGACCGCGGCGCCGTCGGCACGCTCGAGGTG
>JBQTJL010000091.1:0-4267 GCA_052387135.1 Methanobacteriota archaeon
GCTCCGCTCTCGAGCGTCGGCCCGGGCGACCCGTCGACCGACGCGCTCGTTTCGTACCCCGGCGACCCCGTCATGATCCGTTTCCTCTACGCGGGGCAGGCCGCCTCCCGCGGCGTCGGCACGTTCGGCGTCACGGGGCACCGGTTCCCGGTCGAGCCGCACCTTGCGGGCTCCCGGACGACCGATGCGCTCTCCGTCGCCGAATCGAGCCAGCACAACCTTGCGCTCGAGTGCGGCGCGGGCGGCTGCCTCGGGATCCCGGGCGACTACATGTACTGGATGACCCAGCCCGAGTTCGTGGACCGCGGCGCGTGGGGGCTCCTCCGCGTGCTCGATCCCGGCGCGGGCCGACCGATCCGGGCGCTGCCTTCGAACGCGGCGCCCGTCGCCGGCTCGATGCCGACCGGTGTCCCGGTCCGCCACTACGACGTGGCGGCCATCGAAGGGCCGGTCGTCGTGAACCCAGCGGCCGGGCTCGTGCGGAACGTCGCCCGGTTCGTCCCGGCGGACGCCCTGCCGTCGCCGGTCGCCGAACCGCTCGTGCTCCGGGCGCTGCCGGGCGAGATCGTCGAGGTCACGCTCGAGAACCGGCTTGTCGGATCGCCCGTCTCGCTCCACGCCGGCCTCCTCTCCGCCGGCCCGGCCGACCCGGGGATCGCGATCGGATTTGCCCCCCAGGGTTCCGTCGCCCCCGGCTCGACCCGGACCTATCGGTGGTTCGCGGACCGCGAGGTCGGCGTGGTGGACCTTACGAGCATGGCGGACCCGGTGCGGGACGCGGAGCGGGGCCTCTACGGCGCCCTCGTCATCGAACCCGCCGGCGCCACGTGGGACCGCGCGGTCGGCCCCGGAGCGACGCTGACGCTCGCCGACGGGACCCGCGTCCGCGAGCACGTCCTCCTCTACGCGACGCCCGACGGCCAATTCGAGTCGAGCACGATGCCCTACCACCCGGACCTTCGGGAAGCCGCGCTCGTAAACTACGCGTCGGAGCCCGCGGTGCGCCCCGGCGTCGGGACCTGCCACACGGACCCCGACTTCTGCCACGGGCGCCCGATGGAGGTCCGGAACCCGGTGGCGGCGCTCCTTGCCGCGGGCCGGCAGCCTTCGACGCCCATCGTCGCGGCGGTCCTCGGCGAGCCGCTCGTCGTGCGGTCGATCGGCTCCTCGGGCGACCAGATCAGCACGTACGCGATCGGCGGCCACGTGTTCGCGAAGGACCCCGACATGCCGGCCTGCCGGACCGACCTTGCCGCGTGCCGCTCGACCCTCATCGACACGTACACGCTCGGTCCCCGCGAGACGAACAACGCGTGGATCCCCGCCGCGGGCCCCGGAGGCGCCGGCGACTACGTCTACCGGAACCACCGCGACGCGATGTTCGAGGCGGGCTCGTGGGGGCTCGTGCGGGTGGCGCCGCGGGTGCCGTATCTCTGGTGAGTTGTGAGTTGTAAGTAGTGAGTAGTGAGTCGTGTGAGTTACACGACTTACCACTTACGACTTACGGCGGCGGCGCCGACAAGCACCAACGCGATCGGCAGCGCGTCGGCGAGCGACAGGCCGGTCGTGAGCGCCTCCCGGATCCGTTCCGGGTCCTCGCCGGGGCGCGCAAGGTACAGGTTCGCCTGAAGGACCCCGGTCGACCCGTCGAGCGGCCGTGGAATGAGGACCGGCACCTCGGAGTCGGCCAACGCGACCGCGTGGACGATCCGGCCGGGCCCGAGCGACTCGGGTAGGGCCGCCCGGAGGATCCCGAGCGTCACGTGGCCGGGCGCCTCCTCGCAGGCCTCGCCGTTTGCGGCGTCGTCGCGGTACTGCAGGACGAGGCCGCCGCCCTCGGGAGTGTGCGCGAGCCCATGTCCCGCAGGGCCCGGCAACGGGTACGGGACCCCGAGTAGGCCCGTGCGGACCGCGAGCGCTCCATCGGCGCCCGACGCGGGCGGTCGGCCCCGCGCGACCAACGCGTGGTTCGCGACCGCGGTCTCCCGCATGAGGACCAGCGCGCGGGACGCGTCGTGCGTGTCGAAGGCGACGGCGACGAACGCCGGCCGATCCGACGGGACCTCGAAGGACGCGGCGACATGGGTCGCGTTCGCGGCGAACCGGACCGCGACGCCGTCCCCGAAGGGGACCCCGGCGGCCTCGTTGCGGGCGTCGCAGGCGACGGGCCCGTCCTCGTACGGGACGATGATGAGCGGGCCCGGCTGCGGCGCCTCGAAGCGGCCGACGAGGACGGGCCGCCCGCCCTCGACGAGCGTGCCTTCGAGGCCGCCCTCGTTCCCGTGGGCCGCCGCAAGGCCGGCCGCAAGCGACGCGAACGCGGCGAGCACGAACAGGGGACGACCGGCGCGCAGCATCAATGCCCTCCGAGGAGGGCCGGCCGGCTCCGTCGGGACCACAAGAGGACGGCGGCCGCGACGAAGGCGGCCGGAAGCGCAAGAAGCGCGACCGGGCCCACCGCATCCTGCAGCGGAACGAGCCAGACGAACGGCCAGTCCGGGCCCGCGAGCGAGAGGCCGGGAATCGGGCGGGGTCCGGTCTCCGGGGGGAACGCGATCGCGTAGGCAACGACGGAAAGGGCGGAAAGGAGGGAAAGGAGGACGGAGTGGGTTCGCTCCGTTCCCCTTTCTCCTTTCGTCCTTTCAACGGTAGCAATGAGGACGAGAACGCCGAAAAGAAGATGGAGCGCGAACGCGGCAAGAAGCGGGAACGAGTCCGGGTCCGGCCCCGAAAGCGAGCCCACGGCAAGGCCCACGCCCGAATAGAGGTGGACCGCCGATTCGTAGGCCTGCTGGTCCCACGGAAGGAGGCCGCCCGAAAAGAAGGCGGCGAGGGCTCCCGCGACGAGCGCGAGCGCCGCGACGGAGCGACCCCGGCGGGCATCGCCCTCACGCACGAGTCCGACGAGCCGGACCGCGACGAGCACGACGAGGGCGGTCGCGGCGGCGGCGTGCACGCTCCGGACCCGCCGGTAGGGGCCCGCCTCGATCGCGAGGATCGACGCATGGGCGCCCGGAGCCGACGGCTCGTAGGGGACGAGGAGGAGAAGCCCGGTCGCGGCAAGCAGGGCCCCGGTCGCGACGATGAGGCCCGGTCCGGGGTCGGGACGGGGCGGCGCGTCGGCTCGGGCCATGTCGGGTCGCCTCCGCTTGCGCGGCGCCGTGCATGAGTGTTTTCCGAAACGACTTGCCCGCCGGTGGACGTGTTCCCCGGGTTACAACGATGCGTTGAAGGCCGGGTCGGGCGCATCCGAGGAACGCGGGGTCTTCCGTGCACTTGACGTTCCGCCGGGCGCCTTCGTGGGCCCTTCTTACGGTCATCGTCACTGTGGTCCTCGTCCCGCCGCTTTCGTCCGCCCGGCACCTCGACGACGCCGCATGGGAGGCGAAGGACCGGGCTTGGGACGCGGCATGGGACGCCGAGGACGCGGCGTGGGACGCAAAGCGCGGCGCCTGGGACGCGGTATGGGACGCGGAAGACGCGGCGTGGGACGCAAAGCACGCTGCTTGGGACGCCGCGTGGGACGCCGAGGACGCGGCATGGGACGCCGCCTGGCGTGCCAAAGACGACGCCTGGGCGGCGAAGCATGCGACCTCGGAGGCCGCGTGGCGGGCCTACTGGCACACCTATTGGACCGCGTGGTTCACCACGTGGGACGCCTACTGGGAAACGTTCTGGACCGGGTGGGCCGTCTACTTCGACGCGTGGTGGACCGCGTGGGACACGACCTGGGACGCAAACGCGCTCGTCTGGTCCGCGAACCGCGACCGGCCGACCGTCTGGGAGATCCGCGACGCGGCCGAGGCCGAGGTCGCCGAGGTGCTCGCGACGAAGGCCCCGGGCGTCCCCGCGCCGAGCACGTCCGGCGCGATCCAGCCCGGGATGATGCTCGGGGACCTATCCGTGAAGCCCCCGCCGCCGGACGCGTCCGTCGGCAGCGTCGAAACGCCCGCGGTCCGCGAACGCGCGCCCGAGTCGGTCGAGGTGAAGCTCGTCGTCCCCGAATCCGAGGACGTCACCGTCGACGAGGTCGTGCGGGTCGCGTGGCGCACCGTGCCCCGACTCTCCCTTGCGGACCTGTTGCCCCTTGCCCCTTCTGCGCCGGCCGGCGCGGCGGCGGCCGCTCCCTGGGAGGGCGGTCACGCGGTGGCGCCATCGCAGGACGGGTTCGCCTCCCCGGCGAGAGTGCCCGGCGGACCCGGCGCGGACCCTCCCCGCATCGCATGGGGTTCGGGCACGGCCGCTCAAACGGAAACCTCGTGGGCGC
>JBQTJL010000092.1:0-3613 GCA_052387135.1 Methanobacteriota archaeon
GCGGCGGTGGCGGACCCTTCGGGTCCGCGGCGGTGGGCGGCTTCGCCGCCGGAGCGAAGGAGCGCGCCGAGCGCGTACCCCAGCCGGAGCGCAAGGTCCGCGTCCACGGATCCGGGAACGAGGCCGCGGATGCCCGAGGAGCCGAAGAGGCTCGGGGCCGACGAAGGCATGAGACCCGGATATGACCCACGACCTTAGAGGTTCTGTCCGGGCGGAAAAATGGACCGCCGCGGACGCGGAGGAGGCGACGGCGAACACCTGGGTCTTGCGGAACCGTGCGGCCGTCGTCCCTTCCGGGTCCGCGCGGACTCACCGATAATCCTTTATTATCCTTATCTGCAAATCGCCGTCACCGTCGGGGGCGACTATTCCACCGTCACGCTCTTTGCGAGGTTCCGGGGCTTGTCGATCGGGCAGTCCCGTTCGAGCGCGGCGTAGTACGCCAACAGCTGAAGGGCGACGCTCGCCGGCACGGGGTAGAGCAACGGATCCGAGCGAGGGACCCACAGCACGTGGTTCGCGATCTGCTCGGCCATCGTGTCGCCTTCCTGCGCGACCGCGATCACGGGCGCGTCCCGCGCGCGGACCTCGCCGATGTTGCTCGCCATCACGTCGTACGTGTGGTCCTTCGGAAGCAGCGCGACCACCGGCGACGCCTCGCCCAAGAGCGCGAGCGGGCCGTGCTTCAGTTCGCCCGCGGGGAACCCTTCGGCGTGGATGTACGAGACCTCTTTGAGCTTCAGCGCGCCCTCGAGCGCGGTCGCGTGGTTCATCTGGCGCCCGATGTAGAACGCGTTCTCGTGCCGTGCGACGAAGCGCCCGTGCGCCGCGATGGTCTCCTGCTGGTCCAAGACCTGCTGGACCAAGCGCGGGAGGTTCCGGACCCCGGCCGCGACCTTCTCGGCGTCCTCGAGCCGGAGCGTCCCCTTCTGGGCGCCGACGTGGAGGCCGAGGAGGTAGAACGCGAGGGTCTGGTTCACGAACGACTTCGTCGCGGCGACCGAGATCTCGGGGCCGGCCCGGAGCATGAACACGCCGTCCGCCGCCCGCGTGATCGACGAGCCCACGACGTTCGTGACCGCGAGCGTCTTGTAGCCCAGGGTGCGCGCTTTCTTCAGCGCCCCAAGCGTGTCCATCGTCTCGCCGGACTGCGAGACCGCGATCACGACCTCGCCCGGGGCCGAAACGGTGTCGGCGAACCGGTACTCGCTTGCGACCTCGACCGCGACCGGCACGCGCGCCATCTTCTCGAAGATGCGCTTGCCGAGCAAGCAGGCGTGGTAGCTCGTCCCGCAGGCAAGGAGCGTGATCCGCTCCGCCTCGACGAGGTCGGACGACCGGAGCGCGCCTTCGAGCTCGAGGCGGCGCGTGATGTCGTGGATGCGACCGAGCAAGACCTCGTGGATCGCCTTCGGCGTGTCGAAGATCTCTTTGAGCATGAAGTGGGCGAAGCCGCCCTTCTCCGCGTCCTGCAGGGTCCACGTGACCTCGTGCACGGGCGCCTCGACCCGGAGGCCGGCGAGGTCGTAGACCTCGGCCCCCTTCTTCGAGACCACCGCGACGTGGTCGTCCTCGAGGTAGATGACGCGCCGCGTGTGCTCCAGGAGCGCGGGCACGTCCGAGGCGACGAAGCCTTCGCCCGTGCCGAGGCCGATCACGAGCGGGGATTCCTTCCGCGCGGCCACGATCCGGTTCGGTTCGTCCGCGTGGAGGAACACGAGCGCGTACGTACCGTGGATCTCGCGGAGGACCTGGAGCACCGTCGCAAGAAGGTCGCCCCGGTAGAACTTCTCCGCAAGGTGCGCCACGACCTCGGTGTCGGTCTCGGAGCGGAACTTGTGGCCTTCCTTTTCCAGGGCTGCGCGGAGCGCGGCATGGTTCTCGATGATCCCGTTGTGGACCACCGCGAGACGCCCGTCGCAGGAAGCGTGCGGGTGCGCGTTCACTTCGTTCGGCTTCCCGTGCGTCGCCCAGCGCGTGTGGCCGATTCCGGTGCGGCCCCCGACCGGGCTCCGAGCGGCGAGGACCTCTAGTTTTCCGGGCGCCTTCGAGACGGCGACCCGGCCCGACTCGATCGTCGCGATGCCGGCCGAATCGTACCCGCGGTATTCGACGCGGCGAAGGCCGCCGAGGACGACGGGCCAGGCGTCCTTGTCGCCGACGTAGCCGATGATGCCGCACATGCTAGGGCGTGCCTCCGGCGGGTCGCTCGCGTTGCTCGCTGCGGGTCGCTCGGCCTGCCGGCCTCGCTGCGGGTCGCTCCCCTGGATACGTACTAAGTAAGTATAAAGTAAGTAGTACTGGCAGGCGGCGAAGCCGCCGACCCGCAGGGCGAAGCCCGACCCGCAGGCGCCTCGGGCGCCGACCCGCCATCATACCACGACCGCCCCGTCCTCGACGCTCCGCCGCAGGACGACGTGGGACGCGATGCGGGTCCCGTTCCCGACGGTGACGCCGGGCTCGATCACGACGTTGCCGCCGATGCGCACGTCCTCGCCGATCACGCATCCGAAGTTCGAGAGCCGGTGGTACCCGTCCTCGGACTTCACCTCGCAGGCGCCGGAGAGCGCGAGGAACCGGGGCCCGAGGAAGCAGCCTTCGCCGATGATCGCGTTCTTCACGATCGCGCCCGGCTCGACCTGCGTGTCGTCGAGGATCATGCAGTTCTCGAGGACCGCGCCGGCTCCGATCGTCACGTTCTCGCCGATCGCGACGCCGGGCCCCAGGACCGCGTGGTGCTCCACGAGGCTTCCTTCGCCCACGGCGACCGGGCTCTGGGCCGCGACGGTGTCCCGGATCGTGGTCCGGCTCCCCTTCACGACCCCCTGTCCCCTTCGCAGCACTTCAAAGTTGAGGCGGAGAAGGTCCCACGGATAGACCGCGTCCATCCACACCCCCTTCCCCTGCACCCCCCGCACCTCGGTCCGGAGCGAAAGCTCGTTCTCGAGGATCGCGGCGAGGCTGTTCACACCTTGCTTCACGTAGGAGACGATCTTCGGCGCGAATTCCTTCGGGAAGTAGTAGAACCCCGTCGAGACAAGGTCGGACCGGACCTCGGACGGCTTTTCCGCAAGGCCTACGATCCGGGGGCCCGAGAGCTCGACCACGCCGTACTTCGACGGGTTCTCGGACCGCTGGACCGCGACCGCGATCCCGGAGGGGGAGCGGATCAGGTCCTTCACGAGCTGGGCGTCGATCACGTTGTCGCCGGAGAGCACGAGGAGGTCGTCGCCCTCGAAGTCCGCCTGCGCGAGCGCGTGCGCGGTCCCGAGGAGGGCGTCCTGGAAGGCGTACCGGATCCGGGCCCCGAACCGTTTCCCGTCCTCGAAGTGGGACTGGACCCGCTCGCGGCGGTAGCCTACGACGAGCGTGATGTCGGTGACGCCCGAATGCACGAGCGCCTCGACCACGTGCTCGAGCATGGGCTTGCCGCCGACCTTGATCATGACCTTCGGTTTCCGGCTCGTCAAGGGCTTGAGACGGAGCCCTTCGCCGGCGGCAAGGATGACGGCGCGCATTCCTCGTCCGGGAGAACGGACTACTTTTATATTTAAAGCAGACGTAGCCCGGGAAGGAAGCAACAGGATGCTGGATATCAAACTCGTCCGTGACC
>JBQTJL010000093.1:0-2659 GCA_052387135.1 Methanobacteriota archaeon
GCACGGGCTGTAGCGGTCGACGCCTCCGTTGCCGCGGAACACCGATGGCTTGCAAACACGCGTGCAGTCGCCGACGCCGTTGGATCCGCCCGCGAACGAGTCTGCGCCGGGGGCTTCGAGGAAGACAGCGACTGCGCTGTCGCGGCCGGATCCAGCGGAGCTGCCCTGCGACTTTAGCTGGTCGTTGCCGGCAAGGTCGATAGAGATCCCGGTCGCGCTTCCCGAAGCGGATCCTTGCGCGCTCCCGTAAGCCGCGCCATAGATGTCGTTTCCGCTTAGGTCAACGAATGCGGCCATTGTGTAGGCAAGGCCCGTGCCAAAACCTTGTCCGAACGACGAAGCGAGCGTGTATGCATCGTCGCCACCTAGGTCAAATAGAAGCCCAATTCCATCAGCGGCGTAGCCCTGCTGATAGGCGGTGCCCCGGTACACATCGTTCCCACCCCAATCGGAAAGAATCCCGATTCCACCGAGCCGCCCCCCTCCCTGAGCCATACGCAAAGGCGCCACATAGTTGTCGTTTCCGCCCAAATCGACGTTCACGCTCACTGCCAGCCCGTTGCCCCAGCCTTGGACCGAGCCGGTCTGGTAGTCCTCCGCCCCCGCCCCCCCGCACGGTTGAAGTACCAATCGTTGCTCGTCGCGCCGCGGTCGATCACGAGCACCGTCGCGTTCGGCCCGAACTTGTCCTTGAACACCAAGGGTCCGAGGACCGGCACGAACTCGGCCTTGTTGCCGTTGTACGTGTTCGGACCGTGGCCTCCGATGATCACGAGCTGCAACGGGTCGCAGAACTCGAACGGCTGCGGCGGGAGCCACGCGTAGCTGCAACCCTTGTCCGTGCAATCCGTGTCGACGCAGACGTAGTGCTGCTGGAGGTCCGGTGGGTACGAGGCAAGCTCGGGAGCGTAGACATCGATCGCGTGCAGGAGCGCCCGCGTCGACGCAAAGAGCCGGTTCGCGTCGACCTTCGCCTCGATCCCCTCGAGCTGCTGCTCCTGGCGCACGGTAAGGTCGTGCACGACGCTGTTGCCCCCCACCTGGCCGGACATCGAGCCGTTCACGTGGACCTCTTGCAGGAACTCGATGTCGTCCGGCGTGAGGACCGAGAAGACGGCGGTCGCCTCCTTCTGCGTCGTCACGACCGCCCAGAGGATGCACGCGAGGGGCCCCGCCACGTCCGGTGGGACGGCGTACACGTTCGCCTCGAGCTCGTTCATCACGTCCGTCGAAAGGCCCACGATCCCCATCGCGTCGTAGAGCGCCGTGACGGCGAAGATGAGGTTCAGGTTCGCGCGGTACTGCGTGTCGGACGTGCCGACCGTCGGGCAGTCCGCGATCGTCTCGGTGCGGGAGCCCACGTCGGCGGCCGAGATCCGCGTGAATTCGTCGAAGAAGGCGGCAAGCGTCCACGACGGGTCGCCGTTCGAAAGCGCGTGGATCGCGAGGAGCCGGTCGACCATCACCTGCGGGTCATCGGTCGCCTGCGGGGCGTTCCGGACCGTGTCCACGATCGCGACCGGCCCCGAGATGGGCACGGTGGCTTCGACCGACGTCGAGTGCGAGAAGGCATAGGCCGGGATGTCGTAGGCCCCGGGCTCGCCCGGGTCGTGCGGCGGCGGCGTGGAGTTCCCCTTCGTCCCCCGCGCGCTCGCAGAGGCATGGTCCTCGCCGGAACCGCCGCCCCGGTGCGCGTTCCCCGACGTGTTGCCGTTCGCGTGGCCGTTCCCTGCTGCGCCCACATATGGGTTCTCCGTGGGCGGCTCCGGCGCGTCGCCGGTCCCGGGCACGGGCCCCACGGGCGTCGTCGTGGTGTTCGAGTCGGCGTCCGCGGACGGCGTCTCGTTTGCCGCGCGATCGACCACCGCGCTCGTCGAGTTCGTGCTGCGCGGAGGCGTCCCGTTCGTGGTGTTTCCGTCGATGACGCCCGAAGTCGGTACGGTCCCGTTCGTCACGTTCCCCGTGCCGTTCGTCGTGGAGTTCGGGTCGGGCGCCGAGGTCGGATACGGGCCGATCGGCGTCGAGGGAACGACGTCATGGAGCGAGGAGCGCTCGAAGCGGCCGCCGGTGATCCCGGTCCCCGGAAAACTTGCGACCGGAATCCCCGCTACGAGAAGGAGCGTGATGACTACGCCGATTCTGTACCCCATGGAACCACCCTTTCGGCCCCACCTTTCGGTGTAACCTGGTGCTCTGTGGGTACCGGCCATAAACGTTCGCCGAGGGACAACGGTCCCCGGATTCGGCGCTCTCTTATCCTAAGAAGGGCGCGGACGGGTCCCTGCGGGTGGATTTTCCCCCGGTCTTCAACGTTGCGCTCCGCCCATCGCCCGAAGCCTCCGGATCCGCTCGGCAAGCGGCGGGTGCGTGGAGAACACGGAGTCGATCTCGGTCCGGGTCCACGGGTTCGCGATGTAGAGGCTCGCGACGGTCTTCGACCCCTTGGGGTCGTCCGGAAGGTCGCCGCGGATCTTTTCCAGCGCACGCGCGAGGCCCTCCGGGTTCCGGGACAGCCGGACGCCCGTCGCGTCGGCCAAGTACTCGCGCCGGCGCGACATCGCAAGGTAGGTGAGGCGGGCGAAGATCGGCGCAAGCACGACGAGGGCGAGCGCAAGGACGAGGAGCGCGGGGTGTCCGCCCCGCCGGTCCCGGCCGCGGC
>JBQTJL010000094.1:0-1669 GCA_052387135.1 Methanobacteriota archaeon
ACGTCCCGCTGGGCTACCCGTCGCTGCGCTTCGACCCGGACGAGCTGCGGCGCGCGTTCACGCCGCGGACGAAGGCGATCATCGTGAACAGCCCGAACAACCCGACCGGCCGCGTCTTCGACCGGTCCGAGCTCGAGCTCATCGCCTCGCTCTGCCGGGAGCACGACGTCATCGCGGTCACGGACGAGATCTACGAGCACATCCGCTACCCCGGAGGGGACCCATCCGCCGCCGGGGCGGGGGCCCTGCCGCCGGGGCGCTCCGAGGTCGAGCACATCCCGCTCGCGACCCTCGACGGCATGGCCGACCGCACGATCACGATCTCCGGCGCGAGCAAGACCTTCTCGGTCACGGGTTGGCGCGTCGGCTGGATCGTGGCGCCGCCCGGGCTCACCGCGGGGATCCGCAAGGTGCACGACTTCCTCACGGTGGGCGCGCCCGCGCCGCTCCAGGAAGCGGTCGCGGAGGGCCTCGGGCTCGGTCGTCCGTACTTCGACACGCTGTCCGGCGCGTACCGGGCGCGGCGAGACCTGCTCTTCGCGGCGCTCGAGACCGCGGGCTTCCGGCCGCGGCTCCCGCAGGGCGCGTACTACATCCTCTGCGACATCTCCGGGTTCGGCTTCGACGACGACAGCGCGTTCGCGCGCTGGCTCATCACGGCGGTCGGCGTGGCGGGCGTGCCGGGCTCCTCATTCTTCTCGCGGCCCGAGCTCGGGCGCGACCTCATCCGCTTCACCTTCTGTAAGACGGACGACGTGCTGCGCGAGGCCGGCGACCGCCTCCGCGGGGCCCTGGGACAGGCTGGCGCCCGCCCGGCCTGACCTCGCGCCGGCCCTCCCTATCGCGTCTCCGAACCGTTCTGTAGCCTGTGGCGTATTCGGTCTGTGAACCACGAGACAGAACGGCTCAGTGGAGGGGTATAGACATGTTCAGGTTCGCGGCGCTCGTCCTGGTCAGCGCGATGGTGGCGGTCGCCTGCGGTCCGGCGGGACCGACGGCTCCGGTCACCAAGGAGGAAACACCCGTCCCCGGCGGCCGGATCGTCGAGTCGTCGATCTCCGACGTGAAGACGTTCCAGCCGGTGATCTCGACCGACACGGCATCCCGGTCCGGCTGGGAAAAGGTCTACCTGAGCCTGCTGCGCTCGAACCCCGACACCGGCGAGCTCGAGCCGGGCCTCGCGGAGAAGTTCGTCCTTTCGGCCGACGGGCTCACGGTGACCTACACGCTCCGTGACGGACTCAAGTGGAGCGACGGCGTGCCGTTCACCGGCGAGGACTACAAGTACACCGCCGAGGCGGTCGGCCGCAGCAAGAAGACCGTCCGCAAGAGCACGCTGCAGGACATCGTCGGGTGGAAGGATTACGTGGACGGGAAGGCCGACCAGGTGACCGGGATCCAGGTGAAGGACGCCGGCAAGACCATCGAGATCAAGCTCAGCAAGCCGTTCTGCCCGGCGCTGCGGAACCTCTCCGGGGCCGGCGCCGGCGGGATCCTGCCGAAGCACCACTTCGTCAAGGTCTGGGACAACAAGTCCACGGACGTCGCCAAGAACATCGACGAGAACGCGCTGAACATGGCGCCGCCGGCCTCGATGGGAGAGTTCATCTTCCAGGAGTTCAAGCCAGGCGTGCAGACCTCGTACACGGCCAACCCGAGCTACTACCTC
>JBQTJL010000095.1:0-6617 GCA_052387135.1 Methanobacteriota archaeon
GATGACGGCGCCGACGTAGCGCGCCAAGTGGTCTTCGGGCAGCCAGTCATCGAGGCTCGGCGGCAACAAGAGCGACTGTGCGGGATCGAAGAAGCGGAACGTCTTGCCCATGGCGTGTCCCCGCGTCCCAAAACGACGTCGGATGACCAGCCGGCTTCGGAACGATCACGCGGATTTCACCTGGAAACGAGGTGACTTACCCGGACGGGCTCTTCGGATTCGCCATTTTACGTGGGCCACCTTTGGGCTGTTGCGGACGCCAACGCGGCGCTAAAGTTCAGAACCGAGGAGAGATTTGCCTCGAATGACGACTAAATGGCCCCGGCGGTTCGCATGTGCCGTCGTCGGACTCCTCATGGCGGCCTTGGGCGCAGGTGTGACTTGGTACGTGCTCGGTGGCGAGCCTCCCGCGAAAGTGGATTTGGTCTCGGGGCGTTCCGAAGCTCTCGCGTGGAGATCGGAGGCCGGGCCCCATATCGAATCGTTCGCGTGGAACCAGCAAGTTTCTATCGAAGGAGACCCCCACCATTACGCCGTATCGGCGTCTATTCCTATCGTTGCGCGTATCTTCCCCGAGGAAATCGACCAACTCGAAGCAGAAATCTGCCTCTTTGCAAATGGGGGTGGGCCGATATGTCGGGCCGTTAATGTGCGCGCGCCCGCTCCGCCAGAGGGTGAACAGGACTTCGCTCTCGAGTTTCACGACTTGGGCACGGCCGTGCAACCGCTTCGCACAGGCGACAACGAGGTGCGCAGTGAAGCAACGCTTCGCCTCCTGCGGTCAACCAATGAGCCGAACCTAATTCTCATGCAGGTCGGACCCTTGCGGATCCACGTCGAGGAGCTGGATCGCGACGGTGATGGCTTTGGCGACGCTGGTCAACCCGTGGGTGCGGCTGAGAGGCGCGCCGCGGCTGCTCTCGCCGCGTTTGCTCTCGGCGTGTTCGGCTACGTTGGAGCGAAACGCCAGCCACGCAAGGAACCGCTGAGGGGCGCAGGCGACATTATTGTTGGACATCGCCCTCATCCCACCGAGACGCCCCAATGGGTGGTCGCGAGTCGATAGGACGCTCTGGTATCAGCGGCCAGTCGGAAGCGACTCTTCGAACCCGGTGGCACGGAGGATCTCAAGCGTTGCATGGCCGATGACCACGAGCTGGCCATCGGGGTGCTTCACATCGATGGCCCGCTGCTCGACGCCATTGGATCGATTGCGGAGAAGTTCCGATCTTGGACCGTGTACCAAGTGCGTTGGGCGTTCGCCATGCGGGTCGCCGAGTCGCTTCGCGAATTCCTGATGGGACTTCCCGCCTCTCCCCCCGTCGACGCAGGGAGACCGACCGCCGATGAGGGACCAGAGGAAGCGAACGAGCCAACCGAGGACGAAGACACAGACGCGCAAGAGGAAGACGATGATGACGAGGGCTCGGATGGCATGTCCGATGCCAAGCTGAAAAAGATGTTTAGCGCCTTTTGGGAGTTGTCATCTGGCCCGGTAGTCGTCGAAAAAATCGATGTAAGAATCCAGGCGAGTCCGTTGCGCGCGCCGCGCGCGTTTGTAGTCGAAGTAAGCAACGCCATGAAGCAGTTGCTAGCCAGTTTCCGGGACGCCCTAGCATGGCTTTTCGGGCTACTTCAGCCACACACGTGGATTCCTGGCCTACGGCGGCTCATTAAGGCTGGCCAAACGCGAGGGCTTATTGGGAAGATTATTGCCGTATTGGCGGTCATTGTCTTGGCCTCGCTCCTGGCAATCGGGTGGGTCGTTCGGACAGCGAATCCGGGGCGTTTTCTGGGAAAACTCATTCAAGCTCTCAACCTGGATCTTCCAGAAATTGAATAGGATTGTTGCGGGGTCGGTTCGGATCGGCGTTGGCATTTCGAGCCTACTCCACCATCCTCACGGCCTCGCTCGGCGGAATCCGGCTCGCCCTCCACGCGGGAATCATCGTGAGCGCGACCGTCGCGACGTACGCGACGAGGATCGTGACCGCGATGTCGGTCCACGGGACGACGAACGGGAAGCCGGCCTCCGCGATCGAGCGCATGTGGACGGCCTTCGCGACGACGAAGCCGATGACGGTCCCGAGGAGGATGCCGAGCGTTGTTACGAGCAGGACCTCGGTGAGGAAGGCCGCAAGGACCATGCGCCGCGTGAAGCCCAGCGCGCGAAGGACGCCGATCTCGCGGCGGCGCTCGATCACGTTCCGGGCCGTGACGATGGCGAGGCTCGCGATGCCCACTACCAAGCCCAGTCCGAGGTAGACCTGGAAGAGGGAGACGATCTGGCGCGTCTGGGCCATCATCTCCTCGATCTCCTCGCGAAGCGGCGATGCTTGGAGCCCCACTTCCTGGAAGCCGGCCTCGAGGTCGCGCGCGACCGCGACCGGGTCCTCTCCGGGAGGGACCGTGATGAGGAACTGGCCCTTCACGTCCTGGAAGTGCGACTCGACGAACGGTCGCGGGAGCCAGACGCCGGCAAAGTAGAACTCGTCGAGGACGCCCACGATGCGGAACGTCTCCTCGCCGCGGACCGTCTTCATCCTGAGCGTCTCCCCGATCACCGACTCCTTGGGGCGGCCTTCCTCGTCGAACGTGTAGTCCTTCGCGACGACGACGAGCGAGGGGTCGCCGAGCATCGCGCGGAGCGCGTCGTTCCCCGACGCGTAGGCCGGGTCGAGCTCCGCAAAGTGGAACCGGGAGTGGTCCGCGAAGTCGGCGCCGAAGCCGTAGACGTAGTCGATCGTGGGGCCGCGATAGTCCACGGATTCTTCACCGATCGTGATGAACTTCCCGCCATGCACGCGCGTGAGAACAAGCTCGTCCACGACCGCGGTCCGCGCGAGCGCAGCGGCCGCTTCCGTATCTCCCCGCTCCCGCGCGTAGGCCTCGAGCGAGGCGACGGGCACGGTCGTCTCGGCCTCGATGTCGTAGCCGCCGCGTTCCTTCTCGACGTTCGGGGTGAAGATCGCAAAGAGGATCGAGAAGAGCACGATCACGAGGAGGACCAGCGCGAACATCGTCATCGTGAGTCCGGTCCGGAGCGGCTTCTGGAAGGGATAGGCGGCCCCCGGAAGCGCGGGCGCGCGAAGGCGCGGCCTTCGGAGGAGGAGCCGGTGGATCGCGTGGAGCGTCTTCTTCGAGTTCACGGTCGCAAGTACGGCCCCGATCACGAGGAGGAGGCCACGGAGCGGCGCCATCAGGTTCCCTTGGAGGCCGGACGGCTCCTCGAAGACGAGGATCGTCCAGAGGACGTAGAAGAAAAGCGCGAGTCCTGCGACGTTCCAGACCCGGTGGACGTCGAAGCGGGTCCCGCCGGCAAGGAAGGCGGCGCCGAGGATCGCGACGGGGACGCCCACGATCTTTCCCGCAAAGACGTCGAAGAGGAATCCGGCGGCGGTCGCGGCAAGCCCCATCGCAAGGAGGATCGTCCCTTGGAGGCGCCGCGCGTGCGGCGGGGCGTCCTCGTCGGGAAGGTCCTTCACCGCGTGCACCACGTTCATCCTCGCGATGCGGTCGGCCGTGAGCGCGATCGTGACGAGCGTGATGAGGAGCCCCAGCGCGGCGGCAAGGAGCAGGCTTCCGGCCTCCGGCTGGAAGGGGACGCGGAAGTCGTACGCCTCGCCCCAGACCGTGTTCAGCGCGAACACGATGCCGGCCGCAAGGAGGAGTCCCGCGACGGCGCCGATCGCGACCGCGGCCACCGAATAGATGGCGCCCTCGAAGAGGAACGTGCGCACGATGTCGCGGCGCCGCATCCCGAGCGCGCGGGCGACGCCAAGCTCGCGGCGGCGCTCTTCGCCGAGCATCACGAAGATGTTCACGATGAGGAGCACGCCGGCGACGACCGTGAAGCTCCCCATAAGGTAGAGGAACCGCCCGAAGAGCTTGCCCGCCTCGTCCGCCTGCGCGACGAGGTCCGCCTTCACGGTCCGCACGGAAAGGCTCTGGACCGCGGCCGAGTCCGGCGCCGCGGCCCGCATCGCGTCGAGGCTCGAGGCGACGAGTCCTGAGACCCGCTCGGAGTCCTTCTCGGGTCCGACGACCCCGCCGCGGTTCGAGACGAGGATCATGTTGACCTCGCCTTCGCGTCGGTAGAGCCGTTGGGCCTCGCCGAGGGGAAGGTACACGTTCTTCGTGAGGAAAAGGCCGCCCATCCCTTGGTCCCGCACGACGCCCGCGACCTCGAACTCTTCCGAGGGCAGCGTGCCGCCGAGCCCGAGGAACCGGTCGAACGCCTCGCGGGCCGGCGGGGGAAGGTCGGAGAGGTCCGACGAGAAGTCCGCGAGCTCGGCGAGGTCGTATACCTCGTAGAAGACGAGGACGTGGAGCTCGAAGGGGACGTCGATCGCGGCCTTCGACCGGACGTACGCGCGCCATTCGCCTTCGGCGACCGCGTCATGCGTCACGTTCACGAGGACCGGAACGTCCGGCGCAAGCGGCGTCCCGTTCGTGTTGAGGAACCGGGCCCCGTGCGGGGACACGATCTCGAGGTCGAGGTCGGTCGGAAGGCCCCCGTCCTCGAACAGGAGGACGCCGACCGCGAACGCGGCGTCCGCCTCCATCTCGAACGCCAGTTCCGCCGTCGGGACCCCGGCGCTCGCGTACGGCGGCAGGGGCCCGAGCGGCACTCCCGCGCCGGCCGCGAGCCGGCCCGTGAGGTTGAAGTCCCGCGGGACCACCGGGTTCGGGCGGACGGCGTAGTGGACGCGGAGGCGGTCGCCTTCGGTCGCGTCGATCTCGTCCGCAAGCCGCTCGTTCACGAAGACCTCGCCCGGCGAGAGCTCGCGGATCGTGCGCCGGTCGCCCGCGGTGTCGACGAAGTCCGCGACGTTCTCGGGCGTCTCGGGGTCGACCGCCACGACCTGCGCGCGGGGCTCGTGCTGGCCCGTCGACGTGTCGTTCACCGCGACGTCCTCGACGAGGAGGCCGGCGGTCCCGTCGGTGGCACCCGCGACGTCGGGGTCCTCGCGAAGGCGCGACAGCACCCATTCGGGGAAATAGAGGCCGCCTTCGATCGAGACGATCTCGTCCGCCTCCCCGAGTGCGCGGTACGTCTCGGCGCGGATCCCTTCCGTGGTCGAGTCGCCGGTCGTAAGGGCGCTTGCGATGACCGCGGTCCCGACCATGAGCCCCAGCACCACCGCGAGGGTCTGGAGCCGGCGCCGGCGCGGGTTCCGCATCCCCATCCGGAACGCGACCGGGTCGCGCCGGGCAAGGAACGCGACGTATCCCAAGGCGCCCGCGGCAAGCAGCACGATCGCCTCCGTGATCATCGGCGGCGCCTCCGGTCTTCCGAGACGATATTCCCCGAATCCATCGTGAGGACGCGGTCCGCGACGCGCCGGACCTCGGGGTCGTGCGTCACGATGAGGTAGGTCTGGCCGCGCGCGCGGTTCTGCTCGTGGATCAGGTCGAAGATCTCGTTGCCGGTCGCATGATCGAGGTTCCCGGTGGGCTCGTCCGCGAACACGATCGCGGGGTCGTTCACGAGGCTCCGGGCGATCGCGACCCGCTGCTGCTCGCCGCCGCTAAGCTCGGCGGGCAGGTGATCGGCCCTCTTTTCCAAGCCGACGCGGGTAAGGGCCTCCACCGCCTTCGTTCGCGCGTCCGACAACGATTGGCCGAGGATGAGGAGCGGCATCTCGACGTTCTCGGCCGCCGTGAGCACGGGGAGGAGGTTGAACGCCTGGAACACGAAGCCCATGTTCCGCGCGCGGAAACCGCTTCGCGCGTCGTCCGTCATCGTCGCAAGGTCGTCGCCCGCGACGGTGACGCGGCCCGCGGACACCCGGTCGAGCCCCGAGAGACAGTTCAAGAGCGTCGTCTTTCCGCAGCCGGACGGCCCCATGATCGCGACGACCTCGCCCCGCGCGACCGCGAGCGAGACCCCGCGGACCGCGTGGACGCGGACGGCGCGCTGGAGGTACACCTTCTCGACGTCCGTCGCGGTGACCAAGGATTCGCTCATCGATAGGGAACCGGATCCGGGACGCCGGCTTCGGCGAAACCCTTCCGTCGGAGCCGGCAGGAGTCGCAGCGTCCGCAGGCGCGGCGTCCTCCGAGGTAGCAGCTCCAGGTCTTCTCGAGGGGCGCCCCGAGGACGAGCCCGCGCCGGACGATGTCGGCCTTCGTCATGCGGAGAAGCGGAGTCTCGATCCGGACCTTCGGGCCGCCTTCGACGCCGCGCTTCGTCGCAAGGTCCGCCATCCGCTCGAACGCCTCGAAATACTCGGGCCGGCAGTCCGGATAGCCCGAATAGTCGATCGCGTTCGCCCCGAGGAAGATCGCGTCGCACCTCCGGACCTCGGCGAACCCGAGGGCAAACGAAAGGAAGATCGTGTTCCGCGCCGGCACATACGTCGAAGGGATCCCGCGTCCCATCGCGCGCTCGGAGCGGTCCTTCGGGACCGGGAGCTTCCGGTCCGTGAGCGAGGAGCCGCCGAAGGCCGCAAGGTCGATCGTGAGCACCCGGTGCTCGTCGACCCCGATCGCGCGGCCCACGGCGCGCGCCGCGCGGACCTCGCGCGCGTGCCGCTGGCCGTAGCGGAACGACAGCGCATGGAGCGTGTATCCGCCGGCCCTTGCCTCGCAGGCGGCGACGGTCGAGTCGAGGC
>JBQTJL010000096.1:0-3910 GCA_052387135.1 Methanobacteriota archaeon
GCCGGTCTACTTCGAGGCCGCGGCGGTGATCACGACCCTCGTCCTCCTGGGGCAGGTGCTCGAGCTTCGCGCGCGGTCTAGCACGAGCGCCGCGATCAAGGCCCTCCTCGGGCTCGCCCCGAAGACCGCGCGCCGTGTGGGCGCGGACGGCTCCGAGGACGACGTTCGGCTTGACGACGTCGTCGTCGGCGACGCGCTCCGGGTCCGCCCCGGCGAGAAGGTGCCGGTGGACGGCGTCGTCGTCGACGGCCGGAGCGCGGTCGATGAGTCGATGGTGACCGGAGAGTCGATGCCCGTCGAGAAGACCCCGGGCACCAAGGTGATCGGGGCGACCGTGAACGGCACGGGCACCCTCGTCGTGCGCGCGGAACGCGTCGGGCGCGACTCGCTGCTTTCCCAGATCGTCCATATGGTCGCCGAGGCGCAGCGGTCGCGGGCGCCCATCCAGAAGCTCGCGGACCGCGTGAGCGCGGTCTTCGTGCCCGTCGTCGTCCTCGTCGCGGTCGCGACGTTCCTTTCGTGGTACTTCGTGGGCCCCGAGCCGCGTCTCGCCCACGCGGTCGTAAACAGCGTCGCCGTCCTCATCATCGCCTGCCCGTGCGCGTTGGGACTTGCGACGCCGATGTCGATCATGGTCGCGACGGGGAAGGGCGCGACGATGGGGGTCCTCTTCCGCGACGCCGAGGCGATCGAGGAGCTCCGCAAGGTCGACACGCTCGTCACGGACAAGACCGGCACGCTCACGGAGGGTCGCCCCCGCCTCGTCGCCGTCGAGGCCCTTGAACGCATCCCGGACGCCGAGGTCCTGCGTCTTGCCGCGAGCCTCGAACGCGGCTCCGAACACCCGCTCGCCGCCGCGATCGTCGAGGGTGCGAAGGCCCGTGGCCTGTCGCTCGCGAAGGTCGGCGGGTTCGAGTCCGTCACGGGAAAGGGGGTCCGAGGGACGGTCGACGGCCGCGCCGTGGCGCTCGGGAACGCGGCGCTGATGGCCGACCTCGGGGTCGGGGTCGACGCGGCCGCCGCGAAGGCCGACGCGATGCGGCAGGATGGCACGACGGTGATGTTCGTCGCCGTGGACGGCCGGCTCGCCGCCCTCGTCGGCGTCGCGGACCCGGTGAAGGCGACGACGGCTGCCGCGCTCGAGGCGCTCCGCGCCGAAGGCGTCCGCGTCATCATGGTGACCGGCGACGGCCGCGCGACGGCCGAGGCGGTGGCGCGGCGTCTCCGAATCGCTTCGGTCGAGGCCGAGGTCCTCCCGGAAGAGAAAGTGAAGATCGTGGCGCGGCTCCAAGCGGAGGGCCGCGTAGTCGCGATGGCCGGCGACGGCGTGAACGACGCGCCCGCCCTCGCGAAGGCCGACGTCGGGATCGCGATGGGGACCGGGACGGACGTCGCGATGCAGAGCGCGCCCGTGACGCTCGTGAAAGGGGACCTCGGCGGCATCGCGCGGGCGCGGCGGCTCTCCCACGCGACCCTCCGGAACATCCGCCAGAACCTGTTCTGGGCCTTCGCGTACAACACGCTCGGGATCCCGCTCGCGGCGGGCCTCCTCTACCCCGTTTTCGGGCTCCTCCTTTCGCCGATCATCGCGGCCGCGGCGATGAGCTTCAGCTCGGTCTCGGTCGTCTGGAACTCGCTCCGTCTCCGATCGTTCTCCGGCTAGGTGAAAGCATGGGATTCTTGGACAAGATCCGTGGAAAGGAAGGCTCGACGACGAAAGACCCGGTCTGCGGCATGACCGTCGAACCGGCGAAGGCCGCGGGCTCCAGCGCGCACGGGCGCGCGACGTTCTACTTCTGCAGCCCGTCCTGCAAGTCGAAGTTCGACGCGGACCCGCACCGCTACATGGGGCACCACGAACATTAGGGCGGCTTTTCCTTCTTCCTTGTCGGAAGAAGGTAGTCCCACCATGTCTCGCCCTCGTTCTCCTCCGGCGGCTGTTCGGCCGGCCCGCGCTCGTCGCGCGAGTTCGCATCGGTCGCCGGACTCGTCTCGCTCGTTGCGGTTTCGTTCGTAGCCGTCTCGTTCGTCGCCGTATCGTTCGTCGGAACCGGCGAGGGCGTCGCGGGTTCGGGGTCGTTCGTAGGCGCCGGCTCGGGGGGCGGCGCCTGCGTCGGCTCCGGAGCCGGCGTCGGGTCCGTGGTGTTCGTCGTCGGGGGTGGCGACGGGGGAGCCGCCGGAAGAGAGGTCCGCGCGATGCGGTGCTCGTCGGATACCCTGCCGGTAGACTCTTCGTCCTCGGTCGCAAAGGCCCGTACGAAGAGGTCGCCCTCGGCCGCCATCGGGACGAGCGTGCAGAAGGTGCCCGGGATCCGGTAGCCATCCTCGGGGTGGGCAGGCTCCCCGCCGGGAAGCGCAGCGTCCGCATAGTCGTCCGGGCTCGCGTCGGGACCGTCGTGGCTTTCGTCATCGTAGAGGACCGCGGTCTCCGAGACGTTCCCTTCGCCCTCGACGCGCCAGCAGGCGAACGCGTCCGTCCCTTCGGTCACGTTCGGAGGGATCCGCACGATCCACGTCCGCGTGGGCTCGCGCACGTCCTCGAACGGAAGCTCGAGCTCGCTCCCGGCGACCTCGGGCTCGGACGGCTCCGGCGCCCGGGCCGGCGGCGGGGGGACGACACCGGCTACGGCGATCGCGAAAATGATCCCGAGCGGGAGGAGGTACTCGCGGATGCTGGCCACGAGAAAATCGCGGAAGCCCGTCGCCCTACCGCTTGCGGTCCAAGCTTCGACGGGTCCGCGACCGACGAAGAGGTTTTCAATCATCCTTAAGTAGCGTCGGACAGGTTCCGGACCGCCTTATGGACGTGAAGGGGGCCCCTACGACCGGTTCGGGTAGCCCCCCCGCGACCCACGCCCCGTTTATCCCGGCCTCGACCGTGCTTCCGGAGATCACCCTGAAGGGGGTCCTCCTCGGGCTCGTCCTTGCGGTCGTCCTCGGAGCCGCGAACGCGTTTGCCGGCATGCGGGTCGGGCTCACGGTCTCTGCCTCGATCCCGGCCGCGGTCGTGAGCCTCGGCGTCCTTCGCCTCTTCAAGAACAGCAACATCCTCGAGAACAACATCGTCCAGACCACGGCGAGCGCGGGCCAATCGGTCGCGGCGGGCATCATCTTCACGATCCCGGCGCTCCTCATCACCGGCGTCTGGACCGAGGTCCGGCTCCTCGAGACGTTCCTCATCGCGGGCCTCGGCGGCACCCTCGGCGTCCTCTTCACGATCCCGCTCCGCCGCGCCTTGATCGTCGAGGCGGCCCTGCCGTTCCCGGAGGGCGCGGCGTGCGCCGAGGTCCTCAAGGCCGGGGATCGCGAAGGGGCGGGTGGCGGGCGGTTCCTCTTCGGCGCGATGGTGCTCGGCGCGCTCTATTCGTTCCTGCAGCTCGGGCTCGGGCTCTGGGCGGAGACGATCCAGGGCGCGCGCCGCGTCGCGGACACCGTCGCCTACGCCGGGACGAACATGGCCCCGATCCTCCTTGGCGTGGGCTACATCGTCGGCCTGCGCATCGCGAGCCTAATCTTCATCGGCGGGGTCCTCTCGTGGTTCATCCTCATCCCGGCGTTCCTGTGGATCTACGGGTGGCCCGCCCCGAGCGGGGCCGACCTTCCGGCGCTTGACGCCGCGCGACAGATGTGGACGAGCCGCATCCGGCTCGTCGCGGGCGGTGCCATGATCACGGGCGGCCTCATCACGCTCTGGAGGCTCCGCTCGACCCTGCGCTCGGCGGCCAAGGAAGGGATCGCGAGCGTCCGCGGCGGCGCCCGCGCCGACACGCGGATCCGGACCGAGCGCGACCTCGGGATGCGGTTCGTCGTCTGGGGCATCGTGGTCCTCTCGCTGCCGCTGTTCCTCGTGTATTGGCGGTTCACGGGCGACCTCGTCCAAGCCGTCGTCGCGACCTTCGCGATGGCGCTC
>JBQTJL010000097.1:0-2620 GCA_052387135.1 Methanobacteriota archaeon
GCCGACGCCGGTCGGCTCGGGGACGACGAACCTCGGGAACTGGACGCAGAGCCTCCCCGCGCGACCCGTGGACGGCGCGATGTGGCGCCTCGACCGGTCGGTCGGCATCCTCGCCGCGAAGATCCCGGCCGCGGGCCCGTTCGACGCGCTCCTTGTAAACTACACCCACATGATCCGGCAGGCCGAGGCGGTCCCGGACGACGAGGTCCAGTACCTCGACGTCCGGATCGTGAGCGCGCCGAGGCCATGGCTCGACACCGGCGGGAACTCGATCCTCCTCAAGCGGTACGCGCTCGTCCCCGGCTTCGACCAGCCAATCGGGGCCCCCGAAGTCGCGGGACTTGCGTGGGCCGACGAGCGGCTCGCCGTGCCCTCCACCTCGCTCCCGGGCGTCGCCGCCGCGGCCGCCGCGGGCGAGGCGTGGCTCGTCTTCCGGACCTACGCCGCCGACTCGCCGGAACTCGATTCGGTCGTCGCCGACCCGAACCCGGGGCATATCCTCCCCTCGCTCCGCGACGCGCCGACCGACAGCGTATGGCTCATCGACGCAATCGACGTCGTCGCGAGATCCGCCGGCGAGGCGACGTTCCGCCGGATCCTCGCGACGGACGGGCGCGACGACCCGCCCGCGGCCGGCGCCTTCGAGGCGACCGAGCCGTTCTCGGACACCGGGCTCACCCTCTCCGAGATCTCCGTAGGCAACGTGAGCCGCCTTTTGCCCGTCGCGTGGGACCCCGACCCGGCCGTGCAGTTGGACCGCGTCGAGGTCGGCGTGCGGTACTGCGGGACCTACTACGCATCGATCATGCTCGACGCCCGGACCGCGCCGCAACCGGAGACGGGCCGGCTGTCGGATCCGGCATACGCCCCCGAGTACTACGCGCGGCTCGTCGAGTACCTCCATTTGAACGCGGATCCGGACGTCGTGGTCCCGGTTCTTCTCGTCGGGAACGTCACGGATGCGACGGTCCGATACCTCTCCGACCTGGCGGCGGGGCTCCCGGACGCCGTCGCCGGGGGCGTGACCGTCGGATCCGTCGACGTAAACGGCGTCGCGGGGAGGGTGCTGCTGCTCCCGAGCGCGGCCGCGTCCTACGTGAGCTACCTACGCACCGACAACGGGGAGCCTCCCGCGGGCACGGGCTGGGCCGCGGACTTCGTGGCGTCCCTCCCCGCGAATCTGGGTAGCGACGGCTGGCGGAACGACAAACTCGGCCGGACCGTGAAGCTCAAGGACAACACCACGCGGTTCTTCCAGAACGTCTCCGAGATCGCGGGAACCTCGAACGTCACGAACGTGACGATGAACCAGGTGAACGACGTGTGGAACCTCACGAACTTCACGCTCGGGAACGACACCCCCGCCCTGGGCCCGCTCGTCACGCACCCGACGCGGGGCTGGCTCCAGAGATTCATCGTGCGCGAGGCGACCGAGGACGAGCTCAAAATGGAACTCAACGCCTTCCTGAACCGGACGGAGGCGCGGAACGCGACGCTTGTCGCTGAGGCACAGCGGATCAAAGGCGAGAACGAGGCGGTCAAGGTCGACGAACAAAGGTTCCTGGCGTGGATCAACGGCCCCACGAACGGCACGGACGCGGATCCACGCTTCCTGCAGAACCTCACGAAGAACGCGACCGCGCTCAAGGACTTCCTCGCCGCGATCGTACCGGCGGACCCGCTCGCGCGCGTGGGGGAGGAACTCGAGTGCGTCCAGAACCGCGCGACCACGGACAACCGGACCTTCGAACGCGTCCTCCTCGACGGCGACGACGGTCGCGAGTCCGAGAACGCGCCGTGGAACCTTGCTGCAGAGATCGGGCGGACCGCGGGTGAGACCGCCTCGTGGCGCTCGACCGACGTCGCGGCCCTCACCTTCCGCGATTTCACGGACGCCCGGCTCGAAAGCCCCGTGGTCGACCTCGCGTCCTCCGACGGTCCCGTCCTCGACTTCTACCACGCCTACGACATCCCCGGCGGGGGCGCCCACGGGCTCCCGACGCTCCACGCGGTCGGCGTCGTCGAGGCGGCTACGTGTTCGGCGACGCTCGCGGAGTGCGTGGCCTCGCCGAACGATCCTGCCCGATGGACGCCGTTCGTCCGCATCGTGCCCGATGGCGGATATCCTGGCCCCGAGCGGACGCCCGGCGGGACCGCGAGGGTGCTCTACGCCGCGGACCTTGGGTTCTCCGGCACGAGCCCCGGGTTCGTGGTCGACCCCGCGACCGGGCCGCGCCCCGCGTTCTCCCGCGTCCGGGTCCCCCTTTCGGACCAACGGACGCCCGACGACGAGCCGCTCGAGCTTGCCGGTAAACGCGTCCGGTTCGCCTTCCGCCTCGTCACGCAGGAGATCCTCGACCCCTCCGGGCCGGTCGGCGCCCACCGCTCGCATGAAGGGTGGTATCTCGCCGACGTGAAGGTCCTTGCGACGGCGAGCGTCGCGAACGACCTTGCCGCGACCGCGCTCTCGGTCGGGGCGCCCGAGACTCCCGAAGGGCGGATCCTCGGACCGGGGACTCCCGTCGCGCTCTCGACCACGATCGAGAACCGGGGCGCGTTCCCGCAGGAATCCTATGCGGCGCGGTTCGTGGTCGAGGCCGACGACGCCCTCGTCGAGGTC
>JBQTJL010000098.1:0-5422 GCA_052387135.1 Methanobacteriota archaeon
TTTCTCTTCCACTCGGGGCTGTGCCGCTCGGGGGCGGGGCCCGCCGCCGCGCGCGCCGCCGAGTGGTGGCCCGCGTTCGCGTTCGCGGGGACCGGCGTCGCAAGATAGATCGCGAGGCTGCCCGCCGCCTGCGAGGCAAAGAGGGCCGGCCCGGACGGCTCCGGCGCGACCGCGACGCCGGCGGCCTCGGCGACCGCGACCGAGACGAGGGCGGCCGCGAAGTTCACGGAGGCGACGAACAGGATGAGGAAGAGCAGGACCAGCGTGAAGCGGAACGTGCGGTGGCTCCGGACGTACCGCATGCTCTCCCGCATCGCGTCGACCGCGCCGCGCCCAGAGATCGCCGCCTCGGGGACCGCGAACGGGAAGTAGTGGAGGACCGCGAGGCTCGGGAGGAGGAAGAGCGGGAAGCCCGCAAGGAGGAAGACGCCGAAGAGGAACGCGGTCGCAACGAGGCGCGGCCCCGCGGACCGCATCGTCGCGAACCCGGTCCCGGCCGAGGTGCGGCCGGTGCGGTACGCCTCGTCCGCCATCGCCATGAGGCCGCCTCCGAACGCAAGGAAGACGACGATCGTGAGAAGGCCCAGCGAAAGGAGCGCGACGAACGTCGGCCCGTCCGGGACCGAAAGCTCGACCACGCCTTGGGTCTCAAGGAGGGCAAGGAAGAGCGAGATCACGGACGCGATGAGGCCGGGGACGGCCCAGAAGAGGAGAATCGCCTTTCCGTGGCGCCCGTAGAGCCGGAACGCCCGCTCGGCCGCCGCCGTCGACGCGACCCGGAACGCGGGGCCGTCCGGGCCCGCCTCGGTCGCGCAGGCGGGGCAGACCGGCCGGAGCCCGGGGACGACCGGGACCGAGGCGTTGCAGGCGGGGCAGATCAGCATGCGGGGCCGGCCCCCTCGAACGTGACGAACGGAAGGAGGCGGTCCGCGACCGCGGGGTCGTCCAGCGCGTCCCGGAACGAAGCCGCGGAGCCGAACGGCCGCGCGACCGCGATCCGCGCCGCCCGCTTCTTCCCGACGCCGGGGAGCCCGGCCAACGCCGCGAGCGGGCGGTGGTTCACCGGGAACGGGTACTCGACGCCGGTGATGCTCCGCTCCCCGTGGTCCGTGACGACAACGTCCACGTATCGCTCCGTCGAAAGCGGGTACGGAAGGCCGACGAGGAGCGCGTACGTGCCCGGCTGGCGGCCGAACGTGAGGTTCCCGTCGCGAAGCTCGAGATACACGCGTCGGAGCACGGTCCCCACCGGCACCACGCGGGAGAGGAGCACGTGGTCGACCTCGGCCCGGACCCACTCCTTGAAACGGCGGAACTCGACGTCGTCGGTCTCGAAGCCGGGCTTTGCGGACGCGATCTTGCGGATGTTGATCCGGCGCACCATGAGCCCCCGCTCGACCATCTCCGCAAGGAACGCGCGGTTCAGCCGGTAGGTTTCCTTCCGTTCGCCCCAGAGGCCCCCGAGGAAGTTGAGACCCGGAAGGAACGCCGGCATCCCGCCCGGGCCGCGGACGCCCCCGATCCGGTTCAGCATCTCGATCGCGAACATCACTTGCTCGGCGTCCGCATTGAGGTTGTTCTTCGCAACGAGCAGCGGGTCCGCGGTCTCCATCCCGAACGCCGCGATGTTGCCGTCGGTGCAGTGCTCGACGACGAGCCGCGTCACGGCTTCGGATTCTTCCGGATGCTCCGCGATGATGGCCGGGTCCACGTTGTCGATGTGGAGCATCCGGAGCGTTGGCGCCGCGCGCCGGACCCCCGTAAGCAGGCGCTCGATCGCGGCCGGGTCCGGCGTCGGGGATTCCGTGACGCCGACGCCCTCGGCCCCGTAGCAGTAGAAGCAGGCCTGGCCCCCGATGCGGAAGTGCGCTACCCCAAGCGCCGCGAGCGCCGCGACCTCGGCCGCGACGTCTTCGGCGGGCCGGAACCGGGGCATGCCTTCGGCGGGCTCGATGCAGAACGAGCAGCCGCCCGTCACGTATCGCACGCAGCCGTGGTACGTGTCGAGCTCGGCGATGAGGTAGCCGGGGTGGTCCGGGTGCTGCGTCACGATCGGGGCGCCCGCGACGCACCAGCGGGCCCATTCCTCCATCGTGCGCTTCCGCTGCCGCCCTTCGCCGGTCTCGAGGAGGTCGTGGAGGAACGCGTCCGCATGGACCCGCGCCGTGTGCTGGAACACTTGGGGAAGCCCCCTCCCTCCGGTCGGGGCCTTGCCGCCGCCGCGGCCGAAGCCGTAGATCGCGGACGAGCCCGCGATCACGGAAGGGCCCGCGAACGAGGCGGTGATCGTCTCGACCTCGCGGAGCGTGATCGGCATCCCGCGAAGGTACTTTCCGGGGACCAAGCAGCCCGCGATCACGACGAGGAGGTCCGACGACGCGAGCCGTTTCGATTTCGCCGAACCGCGCCGGTGCTCGTCGATCGTAAGATACGTCACGTCGACGCCGTGCTCGTAGAGGACGCCGGCGACGTAGCGCGCGTGCGGGGCGATGTACGGCGGCACGCCGAAGCAGGCCGGCTCATCGACGTACCCGTCGAGGATGACGGCGCGTCGGACCTTCACGACGCCTCCATGACGCGCGGCCCCTTATAAACTTGAGCTAGCGTTTCCAGCTGTTCTTGCACGAGGCGTTCGAGCAGGTATAGAAGATCGTCGTGGGCTCGTCCGCCTTCCGGGTCTGGCGCGTCCGGTAGTACGGGCCCTTCGTGCCGCACTTGCCGCAGACCACGTTCTCGTCGGTCGGAAGGAGCTGGCGCTGGAACTTCTCGGGGTCCTCGATCAAGACGCCCTTGTCAATCCTGCGCTCTCCCGTCTGGATCGCCGAGATCTTCACCTCGGATTCCTTCGGGCGCTCCGCGGTCTTGCAGCCGGGGACCGGACAGAGGAGAACGCCCTCCATCCGGCGCATCAGCATCTTGTGGGTGGGACAGAACATGCTAGCCTCCCGTCGCGTCGAGTTCGATCCGTTCGGCCTCGGTCGCGGAGAGCCCGAGGCGCTCCCGCATCGCCGCGAGCATCCGCCGCTCGTCGCGGTCGATCCGGCCGTCCGCCCAGACGAAGCGCACGAGCTCGCGGTACGCCTCGGTCCGTTCGGGCCCCGACAGGGCGCCGACGGGGCGCACGCCGGGCATCGCCGCGTCCGCGACGCGCTCCGCGACGCGTTGCAGCGGTGACAGCACGAACAAGAGCGCGCCGGCCGCGAGGACCCCTGCGATGAGGCCAGCCCGGGCCGCAAAGAAGCTCTTTGCGAACTCGGAGACGACGAAGAAGACCGCGACGAAGATCCCCGCGAGCGTGCCGCGGTGGATCGTCCATTTGACGCGCACGTCGATGTCGAAGAGGTGGGTCTTCGCGATCCCGTAGAGGAGGATCCCGGTCGCGACCATGTACGCGATCGAGACCTCCCACCACGGCATGCGGCCGGTGAGCGCCAGGAGCACCCGCGCCTCCGCGCTGAACGCGAACGCGATCGCAAGGTACGAAAGGACGTATCGGCACTGGGTGCGCTCGATCGAGGTCGCCGCCCGCCGCGCCTTGCCGAAGACCGCGACGAAGAAGACGAGGAGGAGCGCCATGAACACGATCGCCAAGAGGAACGCGCCCTCGGAGGATCCGACGCGGCCGGTCGCAAGGAACGGCGCGAACGCGGCGAAGGGGACGTAGAGGAGGACCTTGCGTCCCGCCCGGAGCCCTCGGAACCGCGGGCCCCACGTGAAGGCGGCGAGCGCGTGGGCGACGGTCGGCGTCGAGGCAAGGAGGAACAGCGTGGACGCAAGGAGCCATGGCGGACGCGTCGCCTCGTCCGCGAGGTAATATGCGACGCCGCCGGTGAACTTCTGGGCGGCCGCAAGGAGGGAATAGGCCGAGAAGGCGACCGTGAACTCGCTCCTTCGCGCGCGAAGGAACAGGACGCCGAGGACGAGGAGGAGCACGGAGGCGAGGAGGTTCGCGGCGCCGAACCAGTTCCAGGCGTAGGGCACGAGAGAACGAAAGGGCCGGGCGGCTTTGAACCTTGCGGGCTCACCCGACGAGGTCGCGCTCGATCCGGGAGGCTTCCTCGTGGGAGACGCCCAAGCGCTCGCGGAGGCCGTCGAGGAGCCGCCGCTCGTCCGCCGAGAGGTTGCCGTCCGCCCACGCAAGCCGCGCCTGCTCGCGGTAGAGGAGCACGCGCTCCCGGCCCGTAAGCTCGGCGGCGGCCCGCACGCCGGGCATCGCGGCGTTCGCGACCCGCTCGGCGGCGCGCTGGAGGGGGGCGAGCACGAATACGAGGAGGCCCGCGACG
Source organism: Methanobacteriota archaeon (assembly GCA_052387135.1). GTDB lineage: Archaea > Thermoplasmatota > SW-10-69-26 > JACQPN01 > JBQTJL01 > JBQTJL01. The sequence goes on from JBQTJL010000098.1 coordinate 4,284, forward strand.
ACGCCGCCCGCGGCCCACCCGAACGACTCCGTGAGGAACTCCTGGGCGACCATCGCGGCGACGAAGAAGACGCCGATGAAGACGGCCGCGACCGTGCTTTGGCGGATGGTCCATTTGATCTTCATGTCGATGTCGAAGAGCCGGTGCTTGAGGAGCGCGTAGGCGACGAGCCCCGGGAGCGCGAGGTTCCACGCGGAGCCGAGGCCGGTGTCCTGGTCGGCGGCGCCTCCGGTGACGACGTACTCGGCGACGCCCGTCGCCGCGACGACGCCGAGGAGGACGAGGTAGCGGCGGGCGTTCCGCCGGCTGGCGCCGGCCCCGGCCGCGTGGCGCATGAGGACGGCGACGAGGAGGAGCGCACAGGCTAGGTCGGCGAGGACGACCGCGGCGTCGGGGCCCGAGAACTGGACGCCTCCGATGCCGGTCGGGCGCCCGAGCGAGAGCCGGATGGCGGCCACCGTGTCGTCGTAGGCCCGGATCGTCGCGAAGCCGACGCTCACGAGGAAGAGGGCGGGAGCGCGCGGTGCGCCGGGCTCGCGCGCGTGCTCGCGGAAGAACAGGATGGCGACGAGCCAGAACACGGGCGTAAGGAGGAACGTCGCATAGGCGAGCGGCCCGGGCTCGCCGTCCCGAAGCCAGACCGAATGGTCGGAGGCGTACCAGAGCCATGCCGCAGCCACCGGGAGCACGAACGCCGCGGCGCTCCACGGCTCCTTCCGCGCGAATCGGCGCTCGATGGGGAAGACGGCGGCAAGATAGAAGATCGCCGCGACGAGCCCCATCATGAAATAGGCGCTGACCCGCGAGAAATAGTCGGCGGAGCCCCCGAGGAGCTCCCCGAGTCCGCGCGCGCCGCCCCAGGTCGCCCGCATGACGAGGACGAGGACGAGCGCGTAGGCCCCGCGGGTCCGGATCCCGAGCCCGAGGATCGCGGCCGCGAGGGCGACTTGGGCGAGGGCGACGAGGAGGTCGGCGACCGCGGCGGCGGCGATCCTAGCGTACCCCCGGAAGGAAGTCGGAGGCGGTCACCACGTAAGGAGTCCCCCGTTCACGTGCAGGGTCTGCCCCGTGATGTAGGAGCTCCGGTCGCTCGCAAGGAACGAGACGACGCCCGCGATCTCGTCGGGGCGCCCGACCCG